>JABMRJ010000020.1 GCA_013202745.1 Candidatus Omnitrophota bacterium | reverse complement strand
TTGGCCCAGCCGGGAGTCTCGTCTACTCCTGTACACGCTGACTCCCAAGGAAACATCGCACCCTTATATCCGTGCTTTCGCGCTATAGCCCTGGCGGCATCCAGCCTGTTATATCTATAGACGAGCATGTTCCTGGCCACTTCAGGTATGGTATAGAGATAAAACGGCAATACGAAGATCTCGGCATCCCAGAAGATATGGCCATGATAGCCCTCTCCAGACAATCCCCTCGCCCCTATACTGGAAAGACCGCCGTCTTCCCTTGCACATATAAGCATATGATAAACATTGAATCTGGTGTTTTTTTCACTTTCCGGATCGCCCCATATAGAGACTTCACCCATATCGGAAAGCGCCCTGAATGCCTTTGTGTGGCGCTTGAGTAATTTATTAAAACTCAAAGATAACGACTTCCTGAAGCCCTTCTCGGACGACTTCTTCATCTTCTCAAGATCGTCGCCTTTTGATACGGTATCGATATAAAATATCTTTGTAAATGTAACGGTCTGGCCTTTTTTAAGCTCGAGCTCAAAAACGTTATCTTCTGCCAGGGTCTTCTTGCCGAGCGTCTCATAATAAAAACCGCTTCTTATGATGACAAAATTCTGTTTGCTGAAGGTCTGGACTATTATATATCCCTCATTGTCAAACTGCCCCAGCTCCTTTACCCTGAAATGCTTCTTGCGTCCTTCGGTAACAGTCCCTGCATTATATACTGAAGTATCGATGCCCGTCTCTATTGATACCTTTGCATTATCATCGAGAGGCGTAAGGATGACCTGCATAACGCCGATGTTTTTATTGTGTGAAGAGACAAACCGCAGGCTCTGGTAATCATACCTCTTCTTTTTGCTGTCCATAAAGACCGTATGCCTCGTCAGGATTCCCTGCCTTAGATCGAGTACCCTTGCATGGTTCAAGACATCCATGGTTATGACACCAAGCTTTTCCCCTTTTAGCATCATCTTGAAATTAAAAGGGTTCGGTAGGTTCACAAGCTCTGTCACCTGAGAGCCGATACGGTCATAAAGGCCTGCTATATATGTGCCCGGCGTTGCGTCATACGGTATCTCTTCGAGGACGGCGCGGCTGCCGAGAAAACCGTTGCCCAGCGCAAGCTGTGTCTCTCTGATAGGCTGCAGCGACCTTACCCACCCGTCTTCCCTGATAAGCCACGACTCATCTGAACGGTATTTTGAATAAAAATCTTTCATCTTTTAAATAACTCCTCCAGCTTTTTGTAATCAATCCTGGATAGATCATCCACGACAATATCTGCCTTTCCGAGCCTCTCCGGCTTATTGTAGCGATCTACCCCCACACATACCATGCCGCCGTTAAGCGCGGCCTCGACACCGAGGAGGGCATCTTCAAAGACAACGCATTCATTATTGTCCAGGCCTAACTTGTGCGCGGCAAGCTCGAAGATATCGGGAGCCGGCTTTCCTTTGGAAAAATCTCCTCCCTGCACTATCGCATCTGCCAGTTTTATAATGCCTACCTTCTTGAGTATCCTTTTACAGTTGCGGCTTGACGAGGCTACGGCCACCTTCTTACCTTGGATTTTTAACTCTCTGATCAAATCCACTGATGACTCATATACGAAAACGGGTTCCTTTGCAATAAACTCAAGAAAATATGACTGCTTCCTGTCCGCGGCCTCCTTGAGTTTCTCCTCATCCAGCTCAGTAAGTATCGCCCTGGCACCATCATACCTGGGTATCCCGTCCACTTTATTCTTGTACATCTCGAAATTAAAATCGATGCCGAACTCACCAAACATCTTCTTCCAGGCATTAAAATGAATGGGCACGGTATTTACAACCACGCCGTCAAGGTCAAAAATAGCGCCCTTAAACATCTGATGCGTCTCCTTCTTTCATTGAATAATTGGTTATCTTGCTCTTTGAAAGCTCGAGATTAGGCATGATAATGACAGCGCCGTCCTGCGAGGCGAACTTGGAACGCCTTATGCCGATATCGAGCACCCTGACATCTTCGCCGGAAGGGAGCTTTATTCTATCTCCCGCAAAGAACGGCCTGTCTACCATGATGAGAAAGCCCGCTATGACATTGGCTATGGTATCCTGGGCAGCAAGCGCTATAGCGAGCGAACTTACACCCAGAGTTGCAACGAGGGCGCTTATATTTACACCCAGACGCCCCAGGAGGATTATTAGGCCTATAACCCAGACAAGCGTAACAGCTATCCTCTTAAATAACGGCATAAACTTATCGTCTAAGTCTGTCTTGGTCTTTTTGGCGATGTTTGCAGAGTACCAGGTAAAGAGCGTTGCAGTAATCTTATATACCCAATAAGTTACATAAAGAATTATTACCGAAATAAGTACCTTATCGAGTTTATCTTTATATCGCGCGCCATATTTATCGTAGATAAAATAGAAGCCCGTAAATATAATAGCGCCTATTGCGATAGGGATTACACTCCCTTTAAAGACTGCTATCCATGCCCTCTGCCCTTTTTGGCAGTTAGAATTTTTACATGACATTGTCATACCTCCTTTATTAGGAATATTATAACATGATTATATAATAGAAAGGGGTAAAAAACAAGTACAGTCTCTTGCGCTTATACTACAAGAGAGACTACCTCGCCTTTGGCCGGTATGTGGGATTTTAGATTGGTCTGCTTTTTGAGGTTATTCTGGAGGGCCTCTGAGTGCTCTGACTCGCCGTGGACTATAAATACTTTCTTAATATCCTTGCTGCACTCTTTAGCATAGTCTACAAGCCCCTGCCTGTCTGCGTGGGAGCTGAAGGCGTCTATTATAACAACCTCTGCCTTGAGCTCGTAGGGGCGTCCGAATATGCGCACACTTCCCTGCATCTCAACTATTCGCCTGCCCAGGGTATCCCTGGCCATATATCCTATAGCCACTATAGCATTCTTCGGGTTTTCTATATTATTCTTCAGATGATGGAGAATCCTGCCGTTTTCACACATGCCCGATGCCGATATTATTATGGATGGCCTGGGGTCGTCGTTTAATCTCTTGGAATCGTTGACGTTCCTTATATAGGTTATATTGCCGTACCCGAGTGGGTCTCTATCGCTCCGAAATGCCTTCTGCGTATCCTCATCAAAGTAACGCCAGTTATCCCTGAATACCCTTGTGAGGTTTACAGCAAGCGGGCCATCTACATATATAGGTATCTCCTTTACAAGCCTCCTCTTGATAAGCTCGCTTATAAAATATACTATCAATTGCGTCCTCTCGAGCGCAAACGACGGGATGATTATCTTCCCTCCGCGGTCTACGGTCTTGGCGATAGTCTCGGCGAGCAATATCTCGGCGTCCTTAAGCTCCCCGTGATCCTTGTTGCCGTAGGTGCTCTCCATTATAAGATAATCGATATCTTTGGGAACCTCCGGATTTCTTAGAAGCGGCATCCCCACCCTGCCGAGATCTACGGCATACGCTATGCGTAAAGGCCTCTTAGGCTGCTCCACCTCAAGCACTACAACGGCTGAACCGAGTATATGGCCGGCTTCATAAAACGTCACCTTCATATCTTTAGCCACATCCAGTGTCTTATGATAATCGAGCGCCCGGAAATGTTTAAGCGCCTTGTCCGCGTCTTTTTTGGTATAGAGCGGTGCATGCGGCGGTATACCCCTGCGCTTATTTATCTTATTCACATACTTTATATCTTCTTCCTGTATATAACCGCTATCAGGTAACATATAACGGCATAGGTCTCTCGTACTAGGCGTGCAGTGGACCTTGGATCTAAACCCATTCTTTATAAGAGTGGGTATATTCCCGCAGTGGTCTATATGCGCGTGTGATAAAAGACAGGCATCTATATTTTCAGGCTGGAAAGGAAAGCTGGAGTTTTCCTGGTAGTATTCATCTCTGCGGCCGTAAAAGATGCCGCAGTCTAAAATAACACTGGAACGGTCGCTTGTAACAAGATGCATAGATCCGGTAACCCTGCCCGCTCCACCGCAGAACTTTATCTTAACTGACAATGCTCAATCCCTTCCATTAAACCTGTTTCCGCTATTTTCTAGCTTCCTTCACAAATAAAAGCGGAAAGACTATATCGCTTATACAGCAGGGTATCCATACCGCCAGAAACAAAAATATGAAGATGACCACGCATTGGATCCAATCGACACCCTGCCCTATCGCCATTATCACATGGAACAATGAGGCCCACGTGCTAACCAAGACATGGCCTAAATGCGGAATCTTTGTTGAAGGGCGGAAATACGCTATCGTGATACCCAATAATGCCAATGGGTTTACAAGCCACCACTGTTCGATAAAACCTATGTGCGCGCCCCTGTTAGGCATATTGAGCAGGGTTTCTCCCAGGTAAGGAATGACTGAATCACTCAGTGTAGCTATGCCTATAGCGCCTGCATAACCTATTAAGACAAGGGTCCAGAAATTGCATCCGCCCCTGAGGCACTTTCCGTCTA
>JABMRJ010000019.1 GCA_013202745.1 Candidatus Omnitrophota bacterium | reverse complement strand
CCCTGCGCGGAAATCATTCTCCCTATTTGTACCGAATCTCACGACATTACATTTCGGCCTTAATCGCGACAGCAGCGGATCATCACCATTTAAAAATAGTGTGGAGCCGCGCCCCAATCTATCCGGTAACTCCCTCTTAGCTCTCAAGACACCCTCTTTGTCTTTTAAAAATCGGAGGTGGGATGGTCCTATATTGGTGATGAGCCCGATCTTGGGGTCCAGTATCTCTGTAAGCCTCGCTATTTCACCGAGGTGGTTAGTGCCCATCTCAAGGATAGCAACTTCATGGTGCTTCTTCAACCTCAAGAGGGTGAGGGGTAATCCTACAAGATTATTCTCGGTCCCGCGGTTCTTGAGGAGACTGTATCTCTTTACGAGAATATCCGAAGTAATCTCTTTTGCAGTAGTCTTGCCGTTACTCCCTGTAATACCGATAGCGGTTATCCGAAAGTCCTGCCTGTAGAATGCCGCTATATCACCGAGCGCTTTGAGCGTATCCTTGACCTTTATCAAGCTGCACGTTCCACGAGGTACATTGCCCATAGATTTAAAAGAAGAAGCCGCTATACAACCCGCACCTTTTTTGATCGCCTCTTTTATGAAATCATGGCCGTCAAAATGGCTGCCCTTTATGGCTATGAAGAGCTCTCCCTTCTTTATGGTGCGGGTATCTATAGATACGCCTGATATGCGCCCGGAGACCCCCTGCCGTCTCTTTACTAAGGTAGCGCCTGTCGCCTTCAGGATATCTTCTATACTAAACATCTCTCGTTTAACAACTCCTTTACTGTCTCCATGTCATCGAACGGCACATTCCGCTCTTTAATAACCTGGTATTTCTCGTGACCTTTTCCTGCCAGCAGTACTATATCACCCGCCTGTGCTTTTGTTATAGCCGCTTCTATAGCCTTGCGCCTGTCCGGGATGACCTCAAAATCTGCAAAATTTGAGAACCCCCCTATTATATCCTTTGCTATAGCATTCGGGTCTTCATCTCTCGGGTTGTCTGAAGTGATAATAACATAATCCGAGAGCGCTTGAGCGGCCTTGCCCATACGCGGCCTCTTGGTCTTGTCCCTATTACCGCCGCACCCGAATACCGTTATGATACTCTTCTTCTTGATGGCCCTGAGTGCCGTCAAAACCTTTTTGAGTGCGTCGTCCGTATGGGCATAATCTACAAATAGAACTGCATTGTTTGGCATATCGAGTCTCTGGAGTCTGCCCGGTATAAAATCTACCTTCTGGAGGCCCTGTTTTATCTTCTCTATATTTATGCCTTCTTCTGCTGCACAAGAGGCAGCGCCTAACATGTTGCATACATTGTGCAGCCCGATCAGATTGGATCTCACAGTAACCGACTTATCCCTGATGTTTAGAGTAAAGACGGTGCCGTTTATACCAAGCTCTACGGAAGCTGCATAGACATCTGCCTCTTTGCTGAGGCCGAAGGTCGATACCTTCAATCGAGAAGCGGCCTCTTTTGCATTGGCAAAATTAGGGTCATCTAAATTGAGTACGGCATAGCCGCTACTCTTAATATTATTGAATAGCTGTAATTTGGTATCGAGGTAGTTCGCGAAAGTTTCATGGTAATCGAGGTGCTCGCTTGTAACATTGGTAAGGATGGCGCCGTCAAAATCTATGCAGTCTGTCCTCCGCTGGTCCAGGGCATGGCTCGAGACCTCCATTACACATTTATCGAGTGAATGCCTTACCATCCTCTTCAAGAGCCCCTGGAGCACGAGCGCAGATGGGGTCGTATTACAGGCATCTATCTCTTCATTATCTATCTTGTACCTTATGGTGCCTACTACGCCTGTCCTGAGACCCGCTTCTGCAAATATCGAGTCGAGCAGGTACGTGAGGGTCGTCTTTCCATTGGTACCGGTGATACCTATTACACCTATATCTTTCGATGGATTGCCATAAAAATTTCTGGCCAATATTGCAAGTGTCTCTTTCGTCCCTTTGACTATTATCCTTCTGGAGTCACCGAGATCCATATCATCCTCAAGGACGAGGCAGGCTGCGCCCCGTCCTACAGCCTCTTTTGCAAAGTCATGGCCGTCACAGTTTACGCCGCGTATCGCAACGAAGAGGTCCCCCTTCTTTGCTATGCACGAGTCTGTCACAATCCTATCTATATCAACATCTTCGATACTGCCTATAGCAGCATATCTGATGCCTATTAAAAGCTCCTTTAAAGAACTCATAGCTTAACCGCCCCTCCGGGCTTATCATACTCAATCTTCATATATCTTAAGATATCTCTGGCAGCATCTCTAAAGACAGGGGCAGCAACAGAGCCCCCGTAATAGACCGGTCTCGGCTCATCTACGGTTACAAGGATAGTGATCCGCGGATCCACTGCAGGCGCAAACCCTACAAAGGATGCTACAAACTTTGTATGGGAATATCCTCCATGCGCTTCAACCTTCTGTGCGGTCCCGGTCTTGCCTGCAGTCGTATATCCCTCAAGGCGCGCATTTCCGCCTGTGCCGCTTTCAACAACACCCTTCATGATATCTTTTATTATATCCGCCGTCTCAGTTGATATAACCTGCCTTACAATTGCGGGATCGAAACTTTTTATAATGTTCCCTCCGCTATCCCGCACCTCCCGCACCACCCTCGGCTTCATTAGATACCCGCCATTCGCAATCGCAGAGACGGCCGTCACAAGCTGCATAGAGGTGACAGCAATCTCCTGACCTATCGGAACGGATGATATAGAAACGGCTGACCACTCAGACGGGCGCCTGACAATACCCTCTATCTCGCCGGGGATATCGGCACCTGTAAGCTCTCCGAAGCCAAAAAGCTTTATAAATTTGTAGAGCCGTTCCTTGCCTATAATCTCTGCTATCTTGCATACGCCGATATTGCTCGACTTCTCTATAACCTCCCTGAAAGTAAGAGTGCCGAGTGGCTTGTGGTCATGTAGTATGCGGCCGGCTATTCTATATTCTCCGTCCTCGCAGAAGAAATTCTGGTTGATGTCAACAAGCCCTTCTTCAATAGCGCAGGCCGCTGTAAATACCTTAAATACGCTGCCAGGTTCATACATATCGGTTACACATCTATTCCTATAGAGATCCGCCCCGGCAGTAGAGAACTCGTTTGGATTAAAGGAGGGTCTGCTGGCGAGTGCGAGTATATCACCGTTATGTGGGTCCATAACTATAATCGATGCCGCCTTGGCTTTATACTTCTTAAAGACCTCATCGAGTGAATTCTCAGCTATGTGCTGCATAGCTTCGTCAATGGTAAGGACGACACTTAAGCCATCAGAAGGTGGAATAAACTTTACATCCTCAGAGATGATATCCCGCCGTTTGGCATCGCGCACAGTCCATCGCCAGCCGGGTGTGCCGCGTAAGTAGCCGTCGTATAAAAGCTCTATACCTTCCAGGCCGGTATCGTCTATCCCTGTGAATCCTATGAGATGGCTTGCAAGAGGCCCGTTAGGATAGAATCTCTTGTGCTCTTTCAATAACCTGACACTCTTTAGGTTGAGATCTTCTATTCTTTCTGAGGTATCTTTATCCACCTCTCTCTTTATCCAGACAAAAGATTTTTCCTGGTTCAGCCTTGCGAGGATCATATCTTCATTGAGATCGAGCAGCCTGGAGAGGTTTGCCGCTATTTCGCCCTTATCTGATCCGGGCATCTCTATCGGCACTGCATACACAGAATCTACCTTGCAGTCGATGGCCATCTTGCGCAGATTTCTATCGTAGATATCGCCCCTTTGGGGCTCTATCTGTAATAAAATATTATGTTGATTATCTGCTATTATAGAGTAATCTTTTGACTTAAATATCTGTAGGTATATAATTCTGGTAAGATAAAATGTTAATATTGATATAAATACAATAAAGACAACAAAGAGGCGGGATTTATTAAAACTTTTATGCAATTTTATGATTCCTAAAAGTGTTTTTGTGCGACGGATCTTCGTGCGGTTCGGGGATATCTTATTCTATCGAGGGAGTGGCCCGTGCCTCAGATTCCAATGAGAAGAGGCCCATAATGGCCGTCAGTAATAGCGGTCTTGTCTTACGAGCACCTTCTTCCCTTAAACCGGCTGCTTCAAAGACCTGCCAGCGCTCTGGTAAGACTAACTTTATATCCTCTTTCGCCAGCTTGAATTCCAGATGCGTGGGTGTTTTTAACTTGGCTACATTATACTCCAGTTCGCGGCGCCGGTCAAGCAGCTTGTGGAGTGCGGCCTCCCTTTCATTGATTGAATAGCTCAGTTTTATCGCCTCTATCCTTTGATGCGTATGCATAAAGGTCAATATAGTTATGGATATCAGCGTTATTAGGAATTTTGTTATCTTCATATCCTCTCTGCTACCCTCAATTTTGCGCTCCTGGAACGCGGGTTTATCAATATCTCTTCTCTCTCGGGCGTTATAGGCTTCTTGGTCACTATATTTAAAATATTCGCCTTCTTGTACGCTTTAAACCTATGCTTAACGATCCTGTCTTCAAGCGAATGGAAGGATATGATGCATATCCTTCCTCCTTCTTTTACTATACCCGGAAGATTGTCAAGTGCCTCATTGAGCGCCCCGAGTTCGTCATTCACTGCTATCCTTAGCGCCTGGAAAGTCCTCGTAGCCGGATGTATGCGCGCTGAACGTCTCTTTGCCGGTATCGCCCTTAAGACCGTCTCGGCAAGCTGGTGTGTTGTCATTATGGGCCTGCGGCTGACTATGGCACGCGCTATGCGGCCCGCCTGCCTCTCCTCGCCAAGACTCTTTAGTATGCCCTTAAGATCTGGTTCACTTATCTTGTTTACTAAATTGCCGGCATTTATCTTCTGGCCCCTGTCCATCCTCATATCGAGGGGGGCATTAAGCTTTATGCTAAATCCCCTCTCCCCTTCTTCCAATTGAAGAGAAGATAAACCCAAATCGTATAAGACTCCATCTACTTTACCTAACCCCTGTTTTGTTAATATTGATTTTGCGTCCCTGAAATTGCCCTTGATTAAAACTGTCTCTTTTTCAAACCCCTTCAGCCTCTCCGACGCTGTCTTGAGCGCCGAAGAGTCCTGATCTATCCCTATCAGCTTCCCACCGGGTGTAATCAGTTCGAGTATAAACCTTGAATGTCCCCCGCCGCCTACGGTGCAGTCTAAGATCTTCTTGCCAGGCGCGGGCTTGAGGTTCTCCAGTACTTCCTGTAAGAGTACGGCCCGATGCACAAGAGATCTTAGCGCTCTTTAGTAGAACCGAGAGGGCTGTTTTTGTACGTATACCGTGTGATCCCTATATTGGCAAACGTCGAATTGAGCGCCCTCATGCGGCGAAGCCTTTCTATGAGCGTATCCATCCTCATGAAACAAAAATCGCCGTCTGTTTTTCTGTAACTTCCGACAAGATTCTTTAAAGCCATATCCCCACCCCTTTTTTATAAATCGATTAGTTTTTCTGCCGTATCTTCGAATGAGTCTTTATTGTCATCGTAGAATTTATTCCATTTATCCTTGTCCCAAATCTCTATCCTGTTGGAGACGCCTGTTATCACAACATCTTTCTTTATCCCGGCATAGTCCTTGAGGTACTTAGGCAGGAGTACCCTCCCCTGGCCATCGGGTACCACCTCTACAGCGCCTGAAAAGAATAGCCTGTTGAAATGCCTCGCTTCCCTCTTCGTAAATGATAATGATTTAAACTTAGTCTCCTGGCTTCTCCACTCATCTTCAGCAAAGAGAAATAGGCAGGTATCTAGTCCGCGCGTAACGTAAAACTTCTCAACATAATTGGCCTTTGCCATCTCCCGTATCTTAGATGGCAATATCAGCCGTCCCTTCTTATCTAGCGTATGGTCGTATTCACCGTAAAACATAGTCTACTCCACTTTACTCCACTTTGTACCACTGATGTAAGTATACACTACGGTATATATAAGTCAAGAGACTTATTAAATATTTTTTTAATACTTTTTATAGATATGGATTCGACCTACTAGGTGATGTGTTTTAGATGGGTTTCTTCTTCAATATATTGGGGTTAGCGTAAAATGCGGGAAATCGCGAAAAACCTGTGATTTTCTCTCTTTGGCTTAAACTTCTATCGCCCTTCTGGTCCTAAAGCTGCATATACCTCTCATGCCCGAGGCGCGGATAAATTCGACAAAATGCTTAAGTTCGGGAGAGTCGAACTCGCTCTCTATTCTTTCTGCAGCAGTCTTTATATTAAGTTCTGAGCGGTATAATATAGTAAATGCCTTCTTTATATCTTCTCTCAATTTCGGGCCAAAACCTGCACGCCTCAACCCTACGATATTATACGAGGCCACAAAATTGGTATGCTCTGCCACCATATACGGCGGTACATCCTTGCTCAAACGCGCTGAACCGCTAACCATTGTAAGCCTTCCTATCCTTACAAACTGGTGCACGACGCAATTTCCGGATATAAAGGCCATATCCCCTACCTCGACGTGGCCAGCAAGTAATGAGTTGTTGCATACGACTATCTTATTTCCGATATTGCAATTATGCGCTATATGGCATACGGCCATAAAGAAGTTGTCATCACCTATTACTGTTGACGATCCTTCACCTGTTCCGCGATGTATCGTCACAAGCTCCCTTATGATATTCCGGTCACCTATCTTAAGAAATGATGGTTTGTTGCCAAACGCTATATCTTGAGGCTCGTGCCCTATGATGGCATTCATATGTATCTGGCATGACTTCCCTATAGTGGTGCCCCTGGCCACATAGACATTCTGTAAGAGTTTAGTACCATCACCTATCTGGGTCCCGCCCTCTATGATGCAGTATGGGCCTATTTCTACGTCCTTACCTATCTCGGCATCCTTATCCACAATAGCTGTGGGGTGTATAGTCATTCTTGCTCCTTTTGCATTATAATAACATAATTAAGTTAAAATAACAATAGAAAAGGGATGGCCTACAGCAATTAAGGAAACAAAAGCATGCTAGGCTATCCCAACAACTTTATACGCCTATAAGCGTGGTCTGTATCTTTCTTATGCGCCTTAAGTCCTCTTGCCTGATAGGCGCCATAGAACCCTGGAGTATCGTTAATGCCCTCGCCTCAAAGGAGAGCCCATTATGGGGTACCATCCTTAAGATATCCCCATCATTGAACCCTGATCTCCTTGCAAAGAGAGACTCAAGTATTGCATGCAATGCCCTAAACTCAGGCAGACTGACTACAACGCTCTTTGCCTGGGATTCAAGCATCCGTCTTACATCCTTCATGAGCACCATAGAGACGATGCAATGATCTACAAATTCCAGGCGTATATCAAGCGGCGATATTATGACCGCCTCATCAAGGACCCCTTTATCCCTGCTAAGATCACGCGCCAGCGCAAGAAGATCTTTCCTCGCCATTATAATCATGTCGCATTCAGGATCTACCTGGGCCAAGAGCTCTTCTGTGTCTTCGTACCTAATTACCCTTTCGCTGCCGATCCTGCCATTAAACCTATCCCACTTACTGAAGGCCCTCCAGAAAGATTTATGGACCCACAACCTGCCCTTATCTAATCCATCACCAGACAATGAAGCTACCACCGATGATGCAATAAGATCCTGATCAAGGGGGGCTCTAAGGTCTTCGAGCGACACCGGAGCGCTGGCACTAAAGAACTGCTGCTCGACCATCAATAAATAAAGGGCCTCAACGGCCCTTATCCTATCCATATTCTCCCCGGCCCATGCCCTTCCGGCAAGGGAGACTGATATCACCAAAAAAATTACTATACCCCTTTTTACTAGCCCCATACTAAAACCTTTTTAAATACGGTTTTAATATAAATAAAAACGCCAGGCCACCGTTCTTATTGAACGCATAACCTGGCTTGATTACCTTAAGAACCGTGGTTTAAGACCACGGTGAAGAAAATTATAAAAGAACAACTCCTAAAAATATGTTACCACACTACTAAATCTTTGTCAACTTGAGATCCGACTTCGCCCATAAAAGAATTTCAAAGATGTTTTGGGCTACGTCGGATTTAATTCGCAGACGGCCAGCGTAGCATCTATGTAGCCTATAATTTACGCCGCGCAATATGCGGCGTAAATTATCTGCTCATTAAAAGAGAGAGGTGGATCTGTAAGCCGAGTTCTGTATGGACGTTGCCGCCCATAGTGACCATCCATCTGGGACCGATGTTGCCATCGGACTCATGCGACCCAACCCGTCCCGACTCCGACGAATTTATCGGAAGAAACGAGCAATTTCTGGTTCGGGACCTATTTGGTCTTGCTCCGCGTAGAGATTGCCTCTTTTCACCCTCTTCCCGCCTTCGCTGTACAGCTTAAAATAAACTTGACAGCTACGGCGGGCAAGCCCTTTCTGCTGGGGCCTGTCCGACGTAGCGCTTAAGTCTATCATATTCTGAAGTGCGAAGGCGGATGAGTCGTAGTCTCTGCTGCTCTGATCCTGGCCTCTCGGCTGGCGGGCGTTACCCGCTACGCTGCTCTTTGGAGCTCGGACTTTCCTCCACGTGCCGTGAGGCACGAGGCGGCCACTCAATCCACCTCCCATATTCTTAAAATCTAGCCTATCGTGGTATTAAGACCTGAGAGATTTATAGCCTTATTGGCTAACTTATCCGCTTCCTTATTCAAAGAACGGTCTATATGTTTTATCTCCACCTTCTCTAAACCATTTATAAGGTGGATGGCCTGCTCAAAGAGAGGCTTTATATTATTATTCTTTACCCTGAATTCACCTTTTAGTTGTTTAGCGACGAGCTCGCTGTCCATGTGGAGCACTATCTCTTTTGCGCCCAGCATATGCGCCTCTTGCAAGGCATATACAAGCGCATTGTACTCAGCTATATTATTCGTAGTTTTTCCGAGAAATTTATAATAATCCTTTACCCGCTTTTTCTTCTCATCCAATAAAACTACTCCTATGCCTGCGGGACCTGGATTGCCCCTTGCTGCACCGTCAATGTAGATTAAGAGTTTTTTATTTTCCATTATTCGATATAGAGTATCCTTGCACAGGACTCGCAAAAAATGAGGCTTTTGTGCATCTGTATCTCATTTATCACCTGTGGAGGAACATTCATATTACATCCCCCGCAGGCATCGTGCATTACAGGGACCATGGCCAATCCGTTTTTGCCTTTTAGTATTCTCTCATATTTGTTGAGCATAATTTTGTCAATTTTACCGGCAAGTTCTTTTCTCTGTCCATCTAAAACAGCGAGCTTTTCCTCGATTTCCTTGAGCTCGGAGTTGACCCTCTCCTTCTCCTGGGCAGATTTCTTCTCTTCTTCTGCGAGGATGCTCTTCTGCTTATCTATATCCTTCTTCTTGGCCTCATTCTCATCAAAGATCACCAGGATCTCATCTTCGATAACGGATTTGTCGGCATTATGGCCATCGATCTCATGCTGCATCGCCTGATACTCTTTGTTCGTCTTGAGCTGATATAGTTGCGCCTGGCTTTTCTTTATAGTCTCTTCCTTGGATGCAAGGTCGTTCTCTCTATCCTTCTGCTTTACCTGCTGGGTCTTGAATGCATCCTGCACAGCTCTTAGGCCGTCCCCCTTCTTCTTAAACTCATCTTCGAGAAATTTTATACGGACAGGGATATCGTTCTTTCTTTTCCTAAATTTATATATTTGCTCGTCGAGCTTCTGGAGTTCTATTAATAGTTTTATTTGTTCTGCTGTTTCCATGTGTACTTTCTTGGTTGACCTGT
>JABMRJ010000018.1 GCA_013202745.1 Candidatus Omnitrophota bacterium | reverse complement strand
GATCTCTCCACCCATTACAGGTTCAGGCGCAGCAGGTCTAAGGCCGCTTTTGCCGTCTGGAGTTTTATCTCTTCTCTTGTGCCGGTAAAGGCGAACTCTTTAATGAGTTTTTTCTTCCGCGTAACCATGGATATATAGACGAGGCCGACAGGTTTCTTCCGTGTTCCTCCTGCAGGGCCGGCTATGCCTGTTACGGCAAGGCCTATGTCCGTATCTGCAAGCTGACGTACATTTTCGGCCATGGCCTTTGCCACATCCTTCGACACTGCGCCATCTTTTTTTAGGAGGGCCTTGTCGATATTTAGCTTGGACATCTTGATCTTATTACTGTAGGCCGTTATACCCATCACGAAATATTTTGAACTCCCCGGAATATTCGTAAGGAGGTTTGATACAAGTCCGCCTGTGCAGGATTCTGCGACGGAGATCGTCTTTTTCTTCTTTATAAGCAGTTCGCCTGTGACGCTCTCTAATGTCTCATCTCCATAGCCATAGATAAACTCGCTGAGTTTTTTATTTATCTTATTTTCAATCTTTTTGATATTGGCATCAGCCTTTTTATCGCCCTGTGCCTTGGTCGTTATCTTAAGCTCTACTTCACAGAGCCCCGCATATATGCCCACTGTTGTAGGGGCGTCCAGCTCGAGTAATGCCTTTATCTTTTCATTGACCTTTATCTCCGGGATCCCTGTGAGCCTTATGCTCCTCGATTTGATCAGGGTGTTCTGCGTGCGCAATTTCTTTAGATGCGGCAGGAGCCCTTTGTCAAACATCGGTATGAGTTCCCTGGGAGGGCCCGGCAGCGCTATCAGGTATCTCTTTTCATGTTTGATTATCAGCCCGGGGGCTGTTCCGACACCATTCTGCAGGCGATCCGCACCTCTGGGGATGAGGGCCTGCTTTACAGCGCTCTTAGGGAGTTTGAGGTTACACTTTTTGAAGTAAACTCCGATATCTTTGAAGATATTTCTGTTAAATATGAGGTCTTTATTGATCACATTGGCCAGGGTGCCGGCAGTTATATCGTCTACAGTAGGGCCCAGTCCGCCCGTTATTATGACTATATCGGACCTCTTGAGGGCCTCCCGTATTGTGCTTGAAAGCCTCTCTTTATTGTCGCCTACTGTGGTATGGTAAAATACATCTATCCCTATACGTGACAATGAGTTAGACAAAAAAGCAGCATTCGTATCTATATTGTGCCCCAGAAGAAGTTCAGTACCGCAAGATATGATCTCAGCTTTCATAGTGTACCTCCCTTACTCCCAATTATATAGAATTTAGCCCCGCCGTCAAGTTTTTTATAAAAAAATGTAATAAATAACCCTTTTTAGGTGTCTATATTTATGGGCAGATGAGCAGAATTCTCTTTACAAACATGTGGGGTAAGTAGTATAATAATCCCCTAATATAATAACAACAAAGTTCTACGAAGCCATACCAGCGTATCTGTGTAAGGGCGTAGTAGAAAAGGAGGATGTAATGGCAAAGACCAAGGCAAAGGGAGAGGTTGTGACCACAGATAAGGTCAAATCACTGGATATGGCTGTAAGTCAGATTGAAAAACAGTTCGGTATAGGTTCCATCATGAAACTGGGCGAAGCTGCTAAGCTTGATATACCCGCTATATCTACAGGCGCGCTGTCTCTAGATATGGCATTGGGCATAGGCGGGCTTCCAAGGGGGCGCGTTGTAGAGATATATGGTCCCGAGGCCAGTGGCAAGACGACTCTTACCTTGAGCGTTATAGCTCAGGCGCAGAAGGCCGGCGGCCAGGCAGCCTTTATAGATGCAGAACATGCATTTGATTCTGGTTATGCGAAGATTATAGGGGTAAACCTTGATAACCTCCTGATATCCCAACCGGATACGGGGGAGCAGGCACTGGAGATTGCAGCTACTCTTGTAAAGAGCAATGCAGTAGATGTTGTAGTCATAGATTCTGTAGCTGCTTTGACTCCGCGTGCAGAGATAGAAGGCCAGATGGGGCAGTCGCATATGGGTCTCCAGGCGAGGCTGATGAGCCAGGCATTGAGAAAGCTTGCGGGGTCTATATGCAAGTCCAAGACGTGCGTAATATTTATCAACCAGATCCGCATGAAGATAGGCATCATGTTCGGAAACCCCGAGACTACTTCGGGCGGTCAGGCCCTTAAGTTTTATTCATCTGTGAGGCTCGACCTGAGGAGAATCGCATCGTTAAAGAGGGGGGATGAGGTAATAGGGATACATGTGAGGGCAAGTGTTGTTAAGAATAAAGTGGCCCCTCCGTTTAAGAAGGCGGAGTTTGACATACTCTACACTGAAGGCATATCGAGGACGAATACAGCAGTCGATATAGCGGAGAAGACCGGTATCCTCCAGAGGAGCGGTACGTGGTTCTCTTATGCAGGCGAGAAGATAGGACAGGGCAAAGATAACGCATCGAATTTCTTGAGAGAGAATCCAAAGATATTATCAAAGATTGAGAAAGAGGTAAGAAGCCAACTGGTAAAAACGAGGTAGGTATATGTCGGATATATTAAGGGGACGCAAGGCGGCGCTCTTTATCGTAGCGGCTGCAATAATGGTAGCCACGCTCTTTGTATTCTCAAAGGAGAAGGCGCCAGGGGTGCGGGTGGTAGGTGAGGTTGACTTAAAAGATGCTTTTATAAATGTTGCAGATCAAGTAGGGCCGGCTGTTGTAAGCATATCCACTGAAAGGACGCATAAGATAAAGGTGAACATGCCTTCTTTAGGCGGCATGAGCCCGTTTCATGAAGAGTTTTTTCGAGATTTCTTCAAGGGTATGCCGGAGGAGTATGAGAAAAAACAAATGGGTCTTGGAAGCGGTGTCATAATCGATAAGGAAGGGTATATACTCACCAACGAACATGTGGTCAGCGGTGCAGACAAGATATTGGTTACGTTGTCAGACGGAAGGAAATTTGAAGGGAAGCTTAAGGGGAGTGATCCCAAGAGTGATCTGGCTACGATCAAGATCAGTGCTAAGAACCTCCCTGTGGCGGAATTCGGCAATTCCGATTATGTCAAGACGGGTGAGTGGGTAGTGGCTATAGGGAACCCATTCGGGTATATAGTCGACAGCCCAAAACCTACAGTCACCGCAGGTGTTATAAGCGCGCTGCACAGGTCACTGCCTTCGAATAAGAGCGGTTATATGGATCTTATACAGACCGATGCCGCCATAAACCCCGGCAATAGCGGCGGGCCTTTATGCGATATAGAGGGTAAGGTGATAGGTATAAATGTAGCTATATTTTCAACGACAGGAGGGTATCAGGGCGTTGGCTTCGCAATACCGGCGAATCAGGCTAAGAAGGTTATGGGGGATCTGATCAAGGGTAAGAAGATCTCGTATGGCTGGATGGGCGTAGTTGTCCAGGAGATTACAGAAGACCTTGCAGCCTATTTCAAGCTGCAGGACCAGAAGGGCGTGCTTGTGGCGCAGGTTATCAAAGACGGTCCGGCTTATAATGCCGGCATAAAAGAGGGGGATGTGATAAAGCGGTTCGACAAAAAGAGTGTCGATAGTGTGAAGGAGCTCCTCTTTAAGATAAATAGTGTTGCTGTAGGAAAAGATATAGAAGTGGAACTTATACACGGTGGTGAGAAGGTCGTATTAAAGATGTTGATCGGTGAGATGCCTTCCGATAAAGAGCTTGCGCGCATGCAGGGGAAGTTCGTAGAAGAAGATGAGGAGCTTACTGAAAAATGGAGGGGTATCGAAGTCTCTCCTATTACAGATAAACTGGCACTGGGCCTGAATATAGTCAACAGAGAAGGTGTGGTTGTCATAAGCGTGGAGCAGGCGAGTGCGGCATATCATGCCAATATAAGGGTGGGGGATGTCATAAAGAAGATAGGCGCTAAGGTAGTAAAGGATATAGAAGATTATAAGGATGCAATAGGGGGCTTGGAAGGGGACGTCTTACTTTACACTGACAGGGGATTTGCTATTGTTAAGAAAGAGCAATAAAGACCCTTTCTCCAGGGCGCTTGGTTACGCATATAGGCTTCTTTCTGTGAGAGGCCGCAGCGAAAATGAACTTAAGGCGCGCATGAAGGAGAAAGGATACGGCAGAGAGCGCATAGATGAGATCATCCTATATCTTAAGGATAAGGGGTTCATCGATGATAGCAAGTTTGCCAGGGCTTGGATAGAAGACCGTTCGCAATTTAAGCCCAAGGGGGTTATGGCACTCAGAGATGAGTTGTTTAGGAAAGGGCTTGATAGGGCGACTATAGATGGCGCCATTGAGGATGCAGGTATAGACGAAAGCAAGGCTGCAAGGGCACTGGCAGAGGAAAAATGCGCATCGTTTAAGGGCGCAGACGCGATAAAGCGGAAGAGATCAGTCTATAACCACCTCGCAAGGCGAGGTTTTTCTTTTAGTGTGATTAACGACATTATAAATACTCTATGACTGTAGATCAGATAAGAAAAAAGTTCCTGGATTTCTTTAAAAAGAGGGGCCACGCGGTCGTTGCAAGCGATTCGCTTATACCCAAGGATGATCCCACACTCCTCTTTACCGGTGCCGGGATGAATCAGTTTAAGGATCAGTTCATGGGAAGGAATATCACCTTTAAGAGGGCTGCGTCAAGCCAGAAGTGCCTGCGCACGGGGGATCTGGATAATGTAGGGAGGACCGCAGGCCACCATACGTTCTTTGAGATGCTTGGAAACTTCTCATTCGGGGATTACTTCAAAAAAGAGGCGATAGCATGGGCGTGGGAATTCCTGACAAAAGACCTCCGCATACCCGAAGAACGGCTGTGGGTATCTGTGTATAAAGAGGATGACGAGGCATACGATATATGGAAAAAGGCAATAAAGGTCCCGGCCGAAAGAATCGTAAAGTTCGGCGACAAGGATAATTTCTGGCCTTCTGAGGTCAAGGAACACGGCCCCAATGGTCCATGCGGGCCATGCTCTGAGATATTCTTTGACTGGGGCACTGATGCCGGCTGCGGGGAGAAAGGGTGCGACCCCTCATGCGGCTGCGACAGATTCGTCGAAGTATGGAATCTCGTCTTTACGCAGTTTGAAAGGCGCGAAGGGGGTATATTAAAACCCCTTCCTACTAAGAATATAGATACAGGCATGGGGCTTGAGAGGCTTGCGGCGGTGCTGCAGAACAAAAAGACAAACTTTGGGACGGACCTCTTTGCCCATATAATAAAGGTTATTACAAAAGAGATAGGCGTCCATTATGGTAAAGATGTACAGACGGATTCACACATAAATGCCATAGCGGATCATATACGCGCGCTCGCATTTGCCATATTTGACGGCGCAAGGCCGTCAAACGAAGGCCGGGGTTTTGTGATGAGGAAACTCGTAAGGAAGTCATCGCAGAGGGCAAGGGCGCTCGGCGTGCATGAACCGTTTATGTATAAGCTCATACCCGTTGTGGCAAATGTCATGAAAGGGGCGTACCCTGAATTGGTAAGAAGGAGAGAGGACATAGCAGAGGTAATCTTAAGTGAAGAAATTAGCTTAAAAGAGATGATAGATACACATCTTCCGCATGTAGAGGAAGAGTTTATCAAGATAAGGCAAGAGCGGAAGAATATGGTTCCGGGTGCCGTTATATTCAGATTTTATGATGAGAAGGGCATACCGCTTGATCTTATCGAAGAGAAGGCATCTTCAGCTGGGCTCAAGCTCGACACAGAAGGTTTTGGCAGGCTGCTGGAAGAGCAGAAGAACCGTTCAAGGGATAAGAGCAAGGTTTCGGGTTCTATCTTCTTTGAGAAATTATCTGACGTAGATCTCAAGACAGAATTTCTTTATGATATAGTTGAGGCAGAGGCCAAGGTGCGCGGGATATTGAGAGAGAGCGCAGGTAAGACAGAGCGTGTTAAGAGTGCTACAGCGGGTGAGATCATCCACATAGCCCTGGATAGGACTACATTCTATGGTGAGTCCGGAGGGCAGGCAGGCGATCGCGGCCAGATATCAGGCAAAGGGTTCAATATGTGCATAGACGATGCCAAGAAGTATGAAGATACGATAGACCACATAGGAAAAGTTTTAAAAGGGACTGTGAGCGTTGGAGATACGGTTGAGGTAAAGATAGATGTAAAGAGACGCGAGAAGATAAAGGCAAACCATACGGCTACGCATCTGCTCCAGAGTGCGCTCAAGAAGGTCCTTGGTGACCATGTGCAGCAGTACGGGTCATTGGTAGAAGAGGATAGGCTGAGGTTTGATTTTACACATACTCTCAAGCCCAAAGATAGCCAGCTCGAGCGTATAGAAGACCTGGTAAACGAAAACATAAAGAAAAATGTCACAGTAACGACAAAAGAGATGGATGTTAGCGAGGCGAAGAGGTCCGGCGCAATAGCATTGTTTGGCGAAAAGTATAAAGAGCGGGTGCTTGTAAGGAGTATAGGGGATATATCTAAGGAGCTCTGCGGCGGGACCCATGTGAAGAAGACAGGCGAGATAGACATATTTAAGGTGTTGAGTGAGAGCTCCATAGCTTCAGGCGTAAGGCGCATAGAAGCGTTGACAAAAGATGCTGTCTGTAGCTGGGCAAGAGCGGATATAAAGATGCTTCTCGGTGATTATAGAGAAGCGCTTAAAGGTATTAAGAAGTCAGCACCTCAGGAGAGCGGCATGGTCGGAAAGATAGAGGAATATCTGCGGCCGATCATATTCAGATCTGAGGCCGTTGGGAAAAAGAGAGTAGAAGATTTTGGTAGAGATGACCTTAATGCCTGGTTAAAAGAGCTGAAGCCTGAAATCGTCAGGACGGTTGAAGACCTATCAAAAGAAGCGAAGAAGATGAAGAAGGTCGCTAAGAGCACGAAGCTCAATGACCTTAGAAAAGAGCTGGAGATTTTTATAAAAGAGGCGAAAGATATAGATGGTATACGCGTCATATCGAGAGAGATAGAGGGTGCCGATATGGGAATATTGAGGCCCCTTATAGATAATATAAAGAAGAGTATCGGATCAGGCGTTATATTGCTGGGCGCCAGAGGTGATGCAAGGGTAGACCTTGTTTGCGGTGTAACGGAGGATCTCATAAAAAAGGGCATAGACGCCTCTGGGCTTATCAAAAGAATCGCCCTGATAGTAGGAGGAAGCGGCGGAGGCAGGCCTGATATGGCACAGGCAGGCGGCAAGGATCCCGCGCGGTTGAAGGATGCCTTGGACGGTATATTTAAAATACTCAAAGAGGAATATAAAAGATGAAACTCGTCAGATTTAATACCAAACAATTTCAGAAGATCTGTGAGCGGAATGTCCTGCGTAAGAAACGTGTCCAGGAGAGTGTGCGCAGGATCATAGAAGATGTAAGGGTGCGCGGTGACGACGCGGTGCTCAAGTATACAAAAAAATTCGATAATGTGAAGCTTGTGCCGAAGAAGCTTAGGGTCACTGAGAGCGAGATGAACGCCGCTTACCAGGATATAAAACCCGATTTTGTAAATATATTGAAGCTAGCCATGGATAATATCTCCGCCTTCTATAAGAAACAGCTTCGCAAGTCATCGAAAGTGAAGAATAGAGAAGACGGCATACTCTTAGCCGAGAAGCTGCAGCCGCTTGAGACCGTCGGCGTATATGTCCCGAGCGGGACAGCCCCGCTTGTATCTACTGTCTATATGGCTGTCCTACCGGCAAAGATAGCGGGTGTAAAGAATATCGTTATGTGCACACCTCCTAACGGATATGGCACAGTAGATCCGCACATACTGGCGGTCGCGAACCTGTTAAAAGTAAATGAGGTATATAAGGTAGGCGGGGCCCAGGCCATAGCGGCAATGGCGTTTGGCACAAAGAGTATACCGAGGGTCGATAAGATCATAGGCCCGGGCAACCAATATGTGACCGAGGCCAAGAGGCAGGTATACGGTTATTGCGATATAGATATGCTGGCCGGACCGAGCGAGATCATCATAATAGCGAACCAGTATTCGAATCCGGATTATGTCATAGCCGATCTTAATGCGCAGAGTGAACACTTGATGGGGCTCTCTATATTGGTCACGACATCGAAACGGTTCGCAAAATTTATAAAGAAAGAAGTGGCGGATGGTTATGTGGTCCTCGTTAAGAATCTTGATGAGGCGGCAGAGGTCGTGAATATGCTCTCGCCGGAACACCTTGAGATCATGGTAAAGTCACCCAACCGGATTGTGCGCAAGATAAAGAATGCAGGCGCCATATTTATAGGGCCTTACAGCCCTACTGCGGTCGGCGACTATATAGCCGGGCCAAGCCACGTCCTTCCTACGGGCGGGAGCTCAAGATTTTCATCGGGTCTTGATGTAAATGACTTTGTAAAGAGCATGCACATCATCTCTTATTCAAAGAAGGCCCTCGAGAAGGTCAATGACGCAATCCAGATGCTTGCAAATATAGAGGGTATGGAGAAACACCTTGAGTCGGTAAAAGTGAGATTCAAGTGATAACATATTATAACGGAGGAGAATGATGTCGAGAAGCGGCGATGTATCGAGGAAGACAAAAGAGACAAATATCGTTGTCAAAGTCAACGTTGACGGCAAGGGGCGGAATGATGTCAAGACGCAGATAGGTTTTCTTGACCACATGCTCGACCTCTTTGCATATCACGGGTTATTCGATCTTACGATAAAAGCGGAAGGCGATCTGAATGTAGATATACACCACACCAACGAGGATATCGGTATATGCCTGGGGCAGGCGTTCAAGAGGGCGCTGGGTGACTGTAAGGGTGTAAAGAGATTCGGCTCTGCCGAAGTCCCCATGGACCAGGCGAGGGCGAAGGTTGCTATAGATATAAGCAACCGGTATGCCTTCTCAGGCCTTAAATCCAAAAAGCCGATCCAGGCAAAGGAGAACTACTCGATAGACGATGCGAATGATCTTCTCGATAGTTTTGCGAAGAATATGAATCTCAACTTACACGTAGATCTCATATCGGGCAATGATCTCCACCATGTTCTTGAGGCGACATTCAAGGCATTTGGTATAGCGCTCGATCAGGCGACACAGATAGATCCACGGCGTAAAGAGGTACCATCGACGAAGGGGATACTCTAAATTGATAGCGGTCATAGACTATGGTATGGGTAACTTAAGGAGTGTTACAAAGGCGTTCGAGAAGCTCGGCGCCGATGTAGAGGTAGTCTCAAGCCCCAAGCAGTTGGCGCTCGCAGATAAGGTTGTGCTGCCGGGTGTAGGTGCCTTCGCAGATACGATGGAGGGCATAAGAAAGAGGGGGCTTGAAGGTACCGTCAGGGAATTTATCAGCTCGGGTAAACCGTATCTCGGGATATGCATGGGTTACCAGATACTATTTGGCGAGAGCGAAGAGGGTGGAGACCATAAAGGTTTGGGGATCTTAAAGGGGCGAGTAAAGCGCTTCAAACCGAAGAAGGGGCTCAAGGTGCCGCATATGGGCTGGAACAGGGTCTCATTTAAGAAAAAGGAGTGCCCACTCTTTAAGGGAATAGCGGATGATTCGTACTTCTATTTTGTCCACTCTTATTATGCGGATCCGAATGAGAAGAATGTTGTGGCAGGGGCAACGGGCTATGGCACGGAATTTGCCTCTATGGTATGGAGGGATAATCTCTACGCGGTGCAGTTCCACCCGGAGAAGTCCCAGGAGATAGGCCTAAAGATGTTAAAGAACTTTATTGAGCTATGATAGTAATACCGGCGATAGATATATTGGGTGGTAAGGTAGCGCGCCTTAAGAGGGGAGACTTTAAGTTTGAGAAGCGCTACGATGGTGCGCCGCTCGATTTTGCCAAGAAGTGGGAAGAACAGGGCGCAGAGTGGATTCATGTGGTAGACCTCGATGGCGCGAAGACGGGGTATTTTAGTAATATCAAGCTTATAGGCAGCATAGCCTCGTCTGTAAAGGCATCTATAGAATTGGGCGGAGGCTTGAGGGACAGAGAGACGGTAAAGAAGGCGCTCGATGCCGGTATAAGCCGCGTAATTATAGGGACGCGCGCTATAGAGAAGAATTTTGTTAAAGAGCTCATGGAGGAGTTTGGCCCTGAGAAGGTAATAGTAGGGGTCGATTCAAGGGAAGATCGGATCTCCGTTGCAGGATGGACCAAGACCGTTGACATAAATATTAATGATTTTCTTGTGGAGCTGGAAGGGCTGGGTGTAAGGACGATCGTCTTTACGGATATACTTAAAGACGGGATGCTCAGCGGCCCCAACTTCGCGGCACTCGATAAGGTGCTCAATGCGACAGGTATGAATGTCATAGCATCGGGCGGCGTATCGTCTACAGATGATATACTCAAGCTTAAGCAGATGGAGTCGAAGGGTGTTACGGGTTGTATAGTGGGCAAGGCATTGTATGAGGGGATGCTGGAACTGAGGGAAGCGATAGAACTCGCAAAATAATTATGTTAGCTAAACGGATAATCCCCTGCCTCGATGTAAAGAACGGCAGGGTTGTAAAAGGTGTAAATTTTGTAAGCCTGAGGGATGCAGGGGACCCTGTGGAGAATGCCCTCGTCTATGATAAAGAAGGCGCAGATGAGCTCGTCTTTCTCGATATTACAGCGTCGCATGAGATGCGCAAGACGATAGTCGATATAGTTAACAGGACAGGAGATGCGGTATTTATGCCGTTTACAGTAGGTGGCGGGATAAGTGCGGTCGAGGGTATAAGGGAGCTCCTTAATGCCGGTTGTGACAAGGTCTCTATAAATACCTCCTGTGTAAACAGGCCCGATTTTATTAATGAGTCTTCAAAGAGGTTTGGGAGCCAGTGCATAGTAGTGGCCATAGATGCGAAGCAAAAGGGTAAGGGCTGGGAAGTATACACGCACGGAGGGAGAAGGCCTACGGGTATAGATGCCGTTAAGTGGGCCAAAGAGGTCGAGTCGAGAGGGGCCGGGGAGATACTGTTGACGAGCATGGACAGAGACGGTACCAAAGAAGGATATGATATTAAACTCACGTGTAAGGTAAGCGAGAGCGTCGGCATACCTGTCATAGCGTCAGGCGGATGCGGATCCCGCGAAGACATTTACCAAGTCCTTACAAAGGGTAAGGCAGATGCGGCATTGGCGGCGTCAATATTCCACTATAGAGAGATATCGGTTAAAGATGTAAAAGAGTATCTTAAAGACAAAGGCGTTCCGATAAGGATATGCACAAGGAAGGGCGATCATGATTAAAGATATTAAGTTCAATGATAAAGGGCTCATCCCGGCTGTTATACAGGATGAGAAGAGAAAGGAAGTCCTTACACTCTGTTATATGAATAAAGAGGCGCTCCAGAAGACTATGGATGAGGGGAAGGTCTATGTATTCAGGAGATCGCGGAATGCCCTCATGCTAAAGGGCGGAAGCTCCGGCCATATACAGATAGTTAAGTCCATATACATAGACTGCGAAGGTAATTCCATTCTCATAAAGGTAGAGCAGAAGACCGCGGCGTGCCATGCCGGGTATTTCACCTGTTATTACAGGGCGATCTCAAAAGACGGCTCCGTAAAGATAGTCGACGAAATGGTCTTTAACCCTAAAGAGGTATATAAATAGATGTTTAGGCCCACAAAAGAAGAGTTTATAGAACTTGCAAAGAAGGGTAACCTCATACCTATCTACAAGGAGATAGTCGCCGATCTCGAGACGCCCGTCTCGACATTTATAAAGGCCGAGGGGGGAGACTACTCGTATCTCTTGGAGTCCGTCGAGGGAGGCGAGAAGATAGCGAGATACTCATTCTTGGGGAGTAATCCGTCTTTAGTATTTAAGAGCAAGGGTAAAAATATAGAGATAATAAAGGGCAAACGGAAAAAGAGATTTAAGACAAAGGCGGACCCTCTTTCAGAGATAAAGCGATTGGTTGATGCATACAAGTTCGTCAATGTAGAAGGGCTTCCACGCTTCTGCGGCGGCCTTGTGGGTTATGTAGGATACGATATGGTCAGGTTCTTCGAAGATATACCCGACAGGAATACGGATAAGCTGAAACTGCCGGATTCGATATTTATGCTTACCGATACCATAATGATATTCGACCATATAGACCATGTCATAAAGGTCGTATGTAATGTCCATGTAGAAGAGGAGATGTCCACAAAGAAGCTCTCCGATATCTATGACTCGGCTACGGCAAGGATAGATAAGATTATAAAGAGATTCAACCGCAGGATGAGGCCGAATAAGAAGAGACGATCAAGGAAGATGTCCAGGCCGATTAAGTCGAACTATACAAAGGGCAAATTTACCAGCATGGTAAATAAGGCAAAGGAATATATAAGGAGCGGAGATATAATACAGGTAGTCCTCTCGCAGCGTCTCGAAAAGCGCCTCTCCGGCAAGAACCATTTCAACATATACAGGGCGCTAAGGTCCCTCAACCCTTCACCATATATGTTCTATCTTAAGTTTGACAAACTTGCGCTCATAGGTTCTTCCCCTGAGATAATGGTACGTTCTGAGGACGGTAAAGTGGAGCTGCGGCCGATAGCGGGAACGAGACCGCGCGGGCAGGATTCTGCATCAGACGAGGCGTACTCTAAAGAGCTCCTTTCTGACCCAAAAGAACGCGCTGAGCATATAATGCTCGTCGACCTTGGCAGGAATGATGTCGGCAGGATCTGCCAGTACCATACTGTCAACGTCAATGAGTTTATGGTGATAGAGAAGTATTCACATGTTATGCATATCGTCAGCGATATTACCGGAAGGCTTGATGAAGGTAAAGACCAGTTTGATGTGATGAGGGCGACCTTTCCTGCGGGAACTGTAACAGGTGCGCCCAAGGTGAGGGCCATGGAGATTATAGATGAGCTCGAGAAGGTGAAGCGCGGCCCGTATGCGGGCTGTGTAGGGTATTTCAGCTTTTCAGGGAACCTCGACAGCTGCATAACGATAAGGACGATCGTCATAAAGGATAATGTTGCATATATACAGGCCGGTGCCGGGATAGTGGCAGACTCTAAACCTGAGAAAGAATATGAAGAGACCCTCAATAAGGCGGCCGCTTTGGTAAAGGCTATAGATGCGGCAGAGGAGATGTAGGCCATGATACTCATTATAGACAATTACGACTCCTTTACATATAACCTCGTCCAGTATCTTGGAGAGCTGGGAGAGAAGCTTATAGTAAAAAGGAACGACAAGGTCTCCCTTGAAGAGATAGGGGATATGCCGCTTGAGCGGATCATAATATCACCGGGTCCGGGCACACCGCAGGATGCCGGGATATCGCGCGATGTCATAAAGACATTTGCGAACCGTATACCGATACTCGGGGTCTGCCTGGGCCATCAATGCATAGGAGAGGTCTTTGGCGCAAAGGTGGTCAGGGCCCAGACGCTTATGCACGGGAAGACATCACTCATATACCACAACAGCAAAGATATATTTCTTGATGTAAAGAACCCTTTTGAAGCGACGAGGTACCATTCACTCATAGTAAGCGGCAATAAATTACCGCGCGTGCTCAAGGTGATAGCCCATACAAAAGAGGATGAGATCATGGGGCTAAAGCACGTTAATTTCCCCGTATGGGGGGTCCAGTTCCATCCTGAATCGATATTGACAAGGGAAGGCAAGAAGATCCTGGCAAACTTCCTGAAGGTTAGGTAATGATTAAAGAAGCCATATCGAAGGTGTCAAATAGGGTTGATCTTACAAAGGATGAGATGAATGCCGTCTTCTATGAAATCATGGGAGGACAGGCATCATCTAAGGATATGAAAGCCTTCTTGGTCTCACTTGCAGAGAAAGGCGAAACGATCGATGAGATCACCCAGGCCGTCATGGTGATGATGGATAAGATGGTAAAGATCGACCTCGCCTATGATGTCATACTCGATACATGCGGCACAGGCGGAGGGTCGAGTTCATTCAATGTTTCTACTATGGTTGCCCTCATATGTGCGGGCGCGGGTGTGAAGGTCGCCAAGCATGGTAACAGGTCTTTTACGAGCCATTGCGGCAGCGCAGATATATTGGAGAAGCTGGGAGTCAAGATAGATATAGATCCTAAGGATGTCCCGGGGTGCATAAAAGAGGTAGGTATGGGATTTTTATTTGCACCTCTTTATCACAGTGCCATGAAGCATGTCATGGGCGTAAGGAGAGAGTTAAAGAGGCGGACTATATTCAATATCCTCGGTCCTCTATCGAACCCTGCAGGCGCAAATGCGCAGCTCATAGGCGCCTTTGATGAAAAACTTACAGCGCCGCTTGCGTCGGTCCTCAAGAATCTTGGCTCAAGGACGGCTTTTGTCGTATATGGCCTGGACGGATTTGATGAGGTCTCTATATCGGCAGAGACGGTCGTCTCAGAGCTCAAAGAAGGCAGGGTGGAGACCTACAAGATAAGTCCCGAGGATTTTGGCATAGGGCGTTCAAAGAAGAATGCTGTTGCGTCTTTAGACCTTGAGAGCAATGTAAAGATCTTTAAAGAGGTCCTGTCAGGCAAAGAAGGGCCGAAGCGGAATATGGCACTGGTGAATGCATCTCTTGCGCTGATCGCAGGCGGGGCCGCAAAGGATCTTAAAGATGGTGTAAAGGTAGCGGCAGACTCAATAGACACAGGCCGGGCAAAAGCAACATTAAAGAAACTTATTGAATTTACGAATAGATAATTATGATACTGACGAAGATCTTAGAAGCGAAAAGAAAAGAGATAGAGATAGCTAAAGAGCGGCTGCCTCTTGATAAGATGCAGAAGCAGCTCACCGTGCTCCCTTCATCGAGAGGTTTCAGGAATGCCATATCAAAAGAGCATGAGATATGCCTTATAGCTGAGCTGAAGAAGGCATCACCTTCTTCGGGGCTCCTGAGGCGCGACTTTGACCCTGT
Organism: Candidatus Omnitrophota bacterium; assembly: GCA_013202745.1. Classification (GTDB taxonomy): domain Bacteria; phylum Omnitrophota; class Gorgyraeia; order JABMRJ01; family JABMRJ01; genus JABMRJ01. The sequence continues at coordinate 17,854 of JABMRJ010000018.1, read as the reverse complement.
AAGGATAGCGCAGGTCTATCGCGCATACGGTGCAAAGGCCCTGTCAATACTTACGGACGAGAAGTTTTTTCAGGGGAAGCTATCATCTATAGATACTGTAAAGAGAGAGGTCTACCTGCCCATATTGAGGAAAGACTTTGTGATAGATAAGTACCAGATATATGAATCGAAGCTGTCCGGGGCGGATGCGATACTCTTGATAGCAGACCTCTTATCGCGCAGCGAACTCTTCCAGTTTCTTGAGATATGCAGGAACCTCGCAATGGACGCGGTAGTAGAGATACATAATGAAGAGGATCTCAGCAAGGCCTTGAGCGTAGACTCTAAGATCATAGGCATAAACAACAGAAGCCTCCATACGTTTGAAGTGGACCTCAGTGTGACATCGAACCTTAAGAATTCTATACCTGAAGATAAGATAACGATCTCAGAGAGCGGCATAAAGACATACGAAGACATAATGTATATGAAGAGTTTAGGTATCAACGCAGTCCTGATAGGCGAGACGTTCATGCGAAGCGAAGATATCGGCAGCAAGGTACGTGAACTGATGGGATATTAAAGAAAGGATTAAGTATTAAGGAGATTATTATGTTACCTAATAAAAAAGGCCATTTTGGAGAATTCGGCGGCAAGTATGTACCCGAGACGCTTATGGTTGCCCTGCACCAGCTCGAAAAAGAATACGCAAAGGCAAGGCGCGATAAGAGATTTAAGAAGAAACTTAAATATTATCTTAAGTATTATGCAGGAAGGCCGACACCACTCTATTTTGCCGAGAAGTTGACGAAGCGGCTGGGTGGTGCGCGGATATATCTCAAGAGAGAAGATCTCCTGCATACAGGGGCGCATAAGATAAATAACACCCTGGGCCAGGTCCTCCTTACTTTGAGGATGGGCAAGAAGCGCGTCATAGCAGAGACCGGAGCAGGCCAGCATGGTGTAGCTACAGCGACTGCGGCAGCGATGTTCGGCCTTGAGTGCGACATATATATGGGCCAGGAGGATATAGAGAGGCAGGCCCTCAATGTCTTCAGGATGAAACTCCTCGGTGCAAAGGTAGTCCCGGTACATAGCGGCTCAAAGACGCTCAAGGATGCTATAAATGAAACGCTCAGGGACTGGGTTACGAATGTAAGGGGCACGCATTATGTGCTCGGCTCTGTAGTAGGGCCGCATCCGTTTCCTATGATAGTGAGGGATTTTCAGTCTGTTATCGGCAGTGAAGCAAGGAGGCAGATATTAGAGATTGAAGGCAGACTTCCCGATTATCTCGTCGCGTGTGTTGGAGGGGGATCGAACTCCATGGGGCTTTTTCATCCGTTTTTTAAGGATAGGCGCGTAAAGTTTATAGGCGTTGAGGCGGCGGGCAGGGGCTTGAATACATCCAAACATGCCGCAACTATCATAAAGGGCAGGGTAGGAGTGCTCCATGGAAGCAAAAGCTTTGTGCTGCAGAATAGGGATGGCCAGATAGATATAGCCCATTCTATATCTGCGGGCCTCGACTATCCTGGTGTCGGACCGGAACATTCATATTATAGCAATATAAAGAGGGCTTCATATGTGGGCGTCGATGATAAGGGTGCGCTTCGCGGCTTTAAGCTCCTCTCGGAGACAGAGGGTATAATACCTGCGCTTGAACCGGCACATGCTATATACCACCTCACTAAACTTGCTCCGAGACTCGATAAGAATAAGATTGTAGTGCTATGCCTCTCGGGGAGAGGTGATAAAGATACGGATATTGTAAAAGAGGCCTTGGGGATATAACCATGAATAGAATAGACAAAAGATTCAGGGAACTGAAGCGTAAGGGAAAAAAGGCATTTATCGCATATATCACTACCGGCGACCCAAATGTAGAGACTACTTATAAGCTGGTTAAAGAGTTTGATCGTTGCGGCGTGGACATACTGGAGCTTGGCGTACCATTTTCAGACCCGATAGCAGACGGTCCTACTATACAGGCTGCTTCGGAGCGCGCATTGAAAAATAGGGTGAACATCAAGGGTATATTTAATCTTGTCCGCAGGGCGAGGAAGGCGAGCGATATGCCGATAGCGCTTATGACGTACTATAATCCCGTATATGCCTATGGCGTGAAGAGCTTTGTTAAAGACGCAAAGAGGGCAGGGGTAGACGGTGTTATAGTCCCGGATCTCCCGCCGGAAGAAGCGGAGGATCTCATAAAGGCATCGAAGGGGGCCGATTTTAAGGTGATATTTCTCTTATCTCCGACAAGCTCCCCTGACAGGATTAAACTTGTCGGCAGAAGATCGAGCGGTTTTATATATTATGTCTCATTAACAGGCGTTACAGGTGCGCGCAAAAAGCTTTCGCCGGAGATTCTAAAGAATGTAAAGAGGATCAAGCGCGTTACAAAAAAACCTGTCTGCGTGGGCTTCGGCATATCGAACCCTTCACAGGCAAGGGCAATAGCAAGGGCCGCAGACGGCATTATAGTAGGAAGTGCCATAATAAGGTTGATCGAGAAGAACTTAGGCAAAAAAGATATACCGCAGAAGGCCGGGAGGTTCATTAAAAGACTCGTTAATGCGGTCAAGGATATATAGATGAGGATAATAGCATTAGATTTAGGACAGAAGAGGGTAGGCGTTGCTATGAGTGATGCACTCGGTATTATTGCGCAAGGCCTCGATACTATAAAACGCGAAAATATCGATTCTCTAAAGGAGATAATAGAGGAGAATGATGTTACGGAGATAGTTGTGGGGCTGCCGCTCAATATGGACGGTACTGAGGGGCCAAGTGCCAAAAATGCCTTATCTTTTGCGGATGAATTAAAGAAGAAATACTCTATCTCCGTTAAGATGTGGGATGAGAGGCTATCCACACGCTTTGTGGAGAGGGAGATGATAAAAGGTGATCTGAGCCGCAATAAAAGGAAGTCTCTTAGCGATAAACTTGCGGCTGTTGCGATATTGCAAAACTATTTAGATTCCAGGAGGCAGAGCAATGTATCATAAAACGGTACTGCCAAACGGCCTTAGGGTAATGATAGTAGATATGCCGCATATGGAGTCGGTGTCGCTGGGTATATGGATAGGAACAGGCGGCAGGTATGAGAATATGCAGAATGCCGGCATAAGCCATTTTCTCGAGCATATGGTATTCAAAGGGACAGAGACCCGCTCAAATAAAGTACTGAAGGAGTCCATAGAAGGTATAGGCGGGAGCCTAAACGGGTTTACAGGCGAAGAGGCGACATGCTATTTTGTAAAGGTACCCAAGAAGTTTACGGAACTGGGACTCGACGTATTGAGCGATATGGCTATCAACCCGAAGCTCTCAGCTAAAGAGATCGACAGAGAGCGCGAGGTGATCTTTGAGGAGATAAAGATGTACAAGGACCGGCCCGACCATTATGTGCACCAGCTCCTCTGTGAACTCATGTGGCCGAACCATCCTCTTGGCATGCCGCTGGTAGGGACGGAGAAGATCCTGGAAAAGATTGACAAAACGCGCCTCCTTGAGTATAAAGAGCGGTTCTACAGGCCTGAGAATATTGTAATCTGCGTCTGCGGACAGATAGAGGAGGAAGTCTTCATAAAATATGTGAAGAAGCATCTATCTAGGCTCGAGAAGGGAATGCCGCACCGTTATAAAAAGTTCCAGTCTAGACAAAAGAAGCGCCAGCATAATTTTTATAAAAAAGATATAGAGCAGATGCACCTTAATATAGGTTTCCATAATGTCTCAAGGTTCCATACGGATAAGTATACCTCGAGCCTCTTAAATATTATCCTGGGCGGCAATATGTCCTCCAGGCTCTTCCACGAAGTGAGAGAAAAGAAGGGGCTGGCATATGATATATCAGCATCGGTAAAACACTATTCTGATACCGGCGCTTTTATAATAGGGGCCGGCGTGGATAGCAAGAAGCTTAAGAAGGCAATCGAGGTCATAATGAAGGAACTCAAGAAGATAAAGAAGACGCGTGTCCAGAGCGGAGAGTTCCAGAGGGCCAAGGATTTTTATAAAGGGCAGCTCTGCATGGCGCTTGATGATACATTGAACCGAATGCTCTGGATGGGCGATAAGCTCATAGCGAAAGATATAAATTATAACACAGATGAGATAATAGACAGCATAAATATGGTAACCCCGGATATGGTGATGGAGCTTGCTAAGAAGATATTCAGGCCAAACAACATGAATATCTCGCTGGTCGGACCCATCTCCAAGAAAGACCAGAGGGGGATCATAAACAGGTTAAAGGTATAGATGAAAGGATCATTCCGTTTACTTAAGGTTTTTGATATAGATATCAACATACATATAACTTTTCTTATCCTGCCGTTTCTATTCCTGTATCACGGACTCAGGGGGATATTCTTCATCCTCTTTGTATTCCTGTGCGTTACGCTCCATGAGCTTACGCACAGCGTAGTGGCCAAGAGATTCGGCATAGTGGTGAAGGAGATCACGCTGCTTCCTATAGGCGGGCTTGCGTCTATGAGCTCTTTTCCAAAGAAACCCAGCCATGAATTTTTAATATCTATATCAGGACCGCTCTTTAATATAGTATTTGCGGCCGTGCTCTACTTTCCTCTGCTTGCGCTTATAGGCAGGGAGAATCTATTTTCACCATCCCTGGCCACGTGGCCGGGAACTATCGCGCAAGGGTTCTGGATAAACCTCATATTGGCTGGATTTAACCTGCTCCCTGCTTTTCCGATGGATGGAGGCAGGGTGCTCCGGTCGCTCCTTGCGAGGAAGATGGATTATAGGAAGGCTACGTCCATAGCGGTAAATATAGGCCATCTATTTGCACTGGTCTTCGGATATCTCGGTCTTATGCACGGCCATTTCATACTGATATTCATAGCTTTCTTTATCTATATGGCAGCATCTGCAGAAGAGGCACAGGTAGATGTGAGGGAGACTATAAAGACCTTCAAGGTAAGCGATGTGCTGTCAAAAGAATTCATGACGCTGCGCAGCGACATATCACTCTCGAAGGTGCTGGAGCTCGTCTTCCACAGCCACCAGGAGGATTTTCCGGTTGTCGACGGGGATAATCTGACCGGATTCATTACGAGGGCGGATATAATAAACAATATACACCAACATGGTACCTCTAAACTTGTAAAGGATATCATGAGAAGAGATTTTCCTACTGTGAAACCGGATCAATTGCTTACTAATGTCCAGAAGACGATGGAAGAGGCAGAGCTTAAGGCATTACCCGTCATCAAGGATGGCAGGGTCTTTGGCGTAATAACCCTTGAGGATATAAGCAGGGTATATAGTGTCATGTCAAGAAGGAGATGATATGAATAAAATATCGATAGCACCAAGTATCTTATCGGCAGATTTCGGCATACTCAAAGAAGAGATCAGGGCGGTGGAGACAGCAGGCGCCGACCTCATACACGTAGACGTGATGGATGGCCACTTCGTCCCGAGTATAACTATAGGACCCTTGGTAGTCAAAGGCGCAAGAAAGGCGACAAAGCTCCCGCTTGATGTTCACCTTATGATATCGGAGCCGGAAAAATATATAGATGATTTTGCAAAGGCTGGCAGCGACATAATCACATTCCATATAGAATCCTGCAATGATCCCAAGGCGATTATAGCGAAGATAAAATCCTTCGGACTCAAGGCGGGCGCATCTATAAAGCCGCGGACCGATATCAAGGCGCTGGATGGCATCCTCGGTGATCTCGATATGGTACTTGTCATGACGGTAGAGCCCGGTTTTGCAGGGCAGTCTTTTATAAAAGAGGCATTACCGAAGATAAGAAATTTAAGAAAGATATATAAAAAGGATATAGAGGTAGACGGCGGTATCAACAAAGATACCTCCAAATTGGCCATAGAGGCAGGTGCCAATATACTTGTCGCCGGCACCTCCGTGTTCGGCGCGGATGATTACAAAAAGGCGATAGATGATTTAAGGATAGGAGGTTAGGAAATTGGGTAAGATTAAGTTTGGTACAGATGGATGGAGAGCAATTATAGATGAGGATTTTACTTTTGAGAATGTAAAGGTCGTCGCGCAGGCGATTGCGGATTATGTGAATTCTGTCAAAGATAAAGAAGAGCTCAGGGGTAAAGAACTTATAGTGGGTTATGACACAAGGCGAAATTCCGAGGAGTATTCAGAGACTGTGACGAATGTCCTTACGGCAAACGGCATAAAGGTCATTCTGACTGACAGGGTCACATCGACACCGGCGGTAAGCTTCGCTATAAAAATAAGGAACTTAACCGGCGGCGTCATGATCACCGCGAGTCATAATCCGCCCAATTACAGCGGGATCAAGTATAAGGCGTTCTACAGCGGCTCGGCCGATCCGGGCATCATAGACAAGATAGAAGAGAATCTATTCAAGAGTAAGATAAAAGAGATCTCTCTTGAAGAGGCAAAGAAGAAAGGTCTCTTAAAAATAGACAACGTAATAACTGACCAGCTTGAATATGTAATGAATTACGTAGATATGGAGCTCATAAGAAATAGCGGTTTTAAAGTTATAGTAGACTCGATGTACGGCGGAGGCGGCCATTACATAGAAGATATGATGAAGGGCACCAGCTGCAAGGTGACGACCATACACGGTGAGCGCGATATAACATTCGGCGGCATAAGCCCGGAGCCGATCGGTAAGAACCTTAAGGAACTTATAAGAGAGAGCAAAGAGGGCAGCTATGACATAGGCCTTGCTACTGACGGCGATGTCGACAGGATCGGGGCTACCGCTTCCGATGGCATGGTATTGAACGGCCAGCATATAATGGCGCTCCTCTTATGGCACTTTGTAGAAGATAGGAAGATGACCGGCTCTGTAATTACTACTGTATGCGGTACGGGCATATTAAAGCGGATCTGTGAAAAGTACGGCCTTAAACTGCATGAGACCCCGGTAGGGTTTAAGTATATCTGTGATATCATGAGGAGGGAAGATGTCCTTATCGGCGGCGAAGAGGCGGGTGGTATAGGGTTTAAAAATTATATACCTGAAAGGGACGGCATTTTATCCGGCCTCCTTCTTCTCGAGATGATGGCCTGCAGGAAGAAACCCATTAAAAAGATACTGGATGATATGGAGAAGGAGTTTGGCTCTTATCATTACCTGAAGACGAGTATAAAGTTGACGGAAGCCACAAAGAAGAAATTTATGCCGTATATAGAGAAGAACCCGCCCAGCGCAGTTCTCGGCAAGAAGGTCATAGAGACGAGTACAAAGGACGGCATCAAGTTCTCCTGCGAAGATTCAAGCTGGCTCATTTTTCGACTCTCCGGTACAGAACCGATATTGAGGATCTATTCCGAAGCCCATACGGAAGACGATGCCCGGAAGATCCTCGAATTCGGTAGGGATCTTGCAACGAGTATTAAATGAAAGATAAGATAAGAAATTTTTCTATAATAGCCCATATAGACCACGGGAAATCTACGCTTGCCGACAGGATACTCCAGCTTACAGGCGCTGTCGAAGAGAGGGATTTTAAGGATCAGCTCCTCGATGACATGGAACTTGAGAGGGAGCGTGGCATAACGATCAAGGCGAGCACCGTAAAACTTTTGTATAAAGCGAAAAGTGGTAAAGAATATATATTGAATCTCATAGATACGCCCGGTCATGTAGACTTTACCTATGAGGTCTCCAAGTCCATAGCTGCCTGTGAAGGTGCGCTCCTTTTGGTTGATGCTGCCCAGGGCGTGGAGGCGCAGACCGTTGCCAACCTTTACCTTGCCCTGGAGCACAATATAACTATCTTACCCGTAATAAATAAGATAGACCTTGCTACCGCCCAGATAGACAAGACAAAGAAACAGATAGTAGATATACTGGGCCTGAATCCGGATGAGATAATGCTCGCCAGCGCAAAAGAGAACATAGGCATAGATAATATACTCGAACGGATAGTGGAAAAGGTGCCGCCTCCCTCGGGGGACGATAATAAACCCCTCCAGGCACTGATATTCGATTCCGCGTATGATTCTTACAGAGGTGTTATCATATATATTAAGGTAGTAAACGGTGTGGTCAGAACGGGTATGAATATAAAGATGATGGGGCTCGATACATCATATGATATAAAAGAAGTGGGAGTCTTTAAGCCTAAGCCTGTGGCGATCGATGAGCTCCAGTGCGGGGAGGTAGGGTATATTACATGTGGTATAAAGAATGCAAAAGAGGTGGTCATAGGAGATACTCTTACCGCTTTCGATAATCCTGCACCGAGTCCGTTGCCGGGATATAAGAAGGCGAACCCCATGGTCTACTGCGGTATATATCCTGTAAATAGCAAAGACTTCAAGACATTAAAGGATGCGATGGAGAAGATGAGGCTTCAGGATGCGTCGTTTATATATGAGCCTGAAAGCTCTGCATCTTTGGGCTTCGGTTTTAGATGCGGTTTTCTGGGGCTCCTGCACATGGATATAATACAGGAGCGTCTCCAGAGGGAGTTTGACCTCAATCTCGTCGTAACCACACCAAGCGTGATATATAAAGTCATAATGAAGACCAAGGAGAAGATAAGTGTGGACAACCCCGCCAAGCTGCCGCAGTCAATCGAGATCGACTACATGGAAGAACCTTATATAAGGGCATTTATAATAATTCCTAAAGATGCGATGGGCCTGATATTGGAATTGGCAGAGTCAAAGAGGGGCAAATATGTAAGCACCGAATATCTCGATTCGGAGAGGGTGCAGGTTGTATATGAACTACCCCTCTCAGAGGTGATAGTCGATTTCTATGACAAGATAAAGTCCCTGACAAAGGGTTATGGTTCGCTGGATTATGAATTTATCGACTACAGGAAGACACAGATAGTAAGGCTGGATATCATGATAAACGGAAAGTTCTGCGATGCCTTGAGTTCTATAGTACATAAAGATAAGGCATACCTAAAGGGGAGGCTGCTTGTAGATAAACTCAAAGAGCTTATACCGAGACAGCTCTACAAGGTTGCCATACAGGCGTCTATAGGCGGAAATGTCATCGCAAGGTCCGACGTAGGATCACTTGGCAAGAATGTTACAGCCAAATGCTATGGAGGAGATATAACAAGAAAACGAAAACTTTGGGAAAAACAGAAAAGGGGGAAGAAGCGGATGAAGCAGTTCGGCGAGGTGCAGATCCCGCAGGAGGCGTTCATCGCTGCTTTAAAAATATGAATAATAGAGTAAAGCAAGAGATAAGGGAATGGGTAGAGTCATTGGTAATAGCGCTTGTACTGGCGCTTGTAATAAGGGCATTCATCGTCCAGGCATTCAAGATACCGACCGGATCTATGAAGCCTACCCTGCAGGCAGGCGACAGGGTCCTGGTAAATAAATTCTTATATAAATTTAAGGAGCCCCAGAGGGGCGATATCATAGTATTCAGGTATCCCGGGGAGGATAAGAAGGATTTTATAAAGAGGCTGATAGCTACGGGCGGAGAGGTAGTAGAGATAAGGGGTGGTGACATCTATATAGATAATAAAAGAATTGAAGACCCTTTCATAATAAGACAGATACGGTATTTTAATAAACGCCCTTACGGCAGTTCGGGAAAGCCCGTAAAAGTGCCGGATGGCCATTACTATGTCCTGGGAGATAATAGTGCGAGTTCCAAGGATTCAAGGTATTGGGGATTTGTCCCGGCCAAGAATATGATAGGTAAGGCATTTCTCATGTACTGGCCGCCGAAAAGGATAAGGTTGGTAAAATGAACCTGGCAAACAGGATCTCCATCACGAGAATAATACTTGTGCCATTTTTTGTGGCCTCGATACTCTACTCGAAGCTCACGCTGGCCCTCTTTATATTTATCGTCTGCATCTTGAGCGATGCGCTGGATGGCTATATAGCGCGCATAAAGGCACAGGAGACACGGCTGGGCGCTCTACTCGACCCGATAGCCGACAAGCTCCTGCTCATAAGCGCTTTCGTATCCTTCTCCGTAGTGAGCAATATTCCATTTGCATTAAGGTTCCCTCCATACGTTCCCCTTATAATAGTCTCGAGAGATGTGCTGATCATACTTGGTTGTATAGTGATCTATTTGATCAAGGGTAAAGTAGATATAAAACCGACGATCCTGGGGAAGATGACGACATTTATGCAGATGATGAGCATAGTGGCTATACTTATACAGTTTCCGTTTTCTGCCATACTCTGGAATATAGCGGTCATCCTGACAGTTGTATCCGGCCTCGAGTACTTAAGGATAGGGAGCGTGATGATCAATGGTTCACACTAACCTTTCTACCGTGTCTATAGTAGGCAGGCCCAATGTCGGCAAGTCTACATTATTCAACAGGATTATAGGCAGGCGCAAGGCCGTCGTCCATGAGACGAGCGGCACAACGCGCGATAGCGTAGAATACCTATGCGAAAAAGATGATAAGCGATTCCGCCTCATAGATACCGGGGGTTTTTTAAAAAAGAGCTCGGATAAGATATCTATATTGGTGAAGAGGCAGATAGAGAAGGCTTTCGGCGAATCGGATATACTCTTCTTTGTATGTGACGTCAAGATGGGTATAACTACGCAGGATGAAGAGCTGTTACCTATCTTAAGGGCGGAGGACAAGAAGGTATTTCTGATAGTAAATAAGGTAGATAATAGAAAACTTGAAGATGATGTGTATGACTTCTACCAGCTTGGTCTGGGCAAGCCCTATCCGGTAAGCGCAGTGCACGGCCGGGGTGTAGATGAACTCCTGGAAGATCTATTGACGGCCCTGAACCCGGACAAAGGATCAACTCCTGAAAAGATAGTCCACAAGATAGCCATAACTGGCAGGCCAAATGTAGGAAAGTCCTCCTTTATTAATACGCTTCTCGAAGAAGAGAGGGTGATAGTAGACAGCATCCCCGGTACAACAAGAGATTCCATAGATACCTATTTTAGGAAAGGCAATGACCTCTATCTTCTGATCGATACAGCGGGCATCAGGCATAAGAGGAAGGTCAAAGAAGCCCTGGATGTATACAGCATGTCAAGGTCCAGGGAGGCTATAGAGCGCTCGGACGTTTCATTCCTTCTTATCGACGGATACGACGGCCTGAGAAACGATGATGTCCGCATCTTCAACTACATACTCGAATGCGGGAAATGCTGTATACTGGTAGTCAATAAATGGGATCTTGTCAAGAATATACAGATGGCAGACTATCAGAATGAGATATTGAGAAAAACACACACAATCGCTTCATATCCTATTATTTTTGCATCGGCAAAGACCGGCAGGAATCTTCTATCGTGTATAGATATGGTAAAACTCGTCATAGCAAATAGTGAACAGACCATCCAGACCCATAAATTGAATAAACTCCTGGAGATGATTTCGCGCCATATAGTCTTTGGCGCAAAACGGAGGATAAAATTTTATTATATGGTTCAGACTTCTGTAAGCCCGCCTACATTTTTGATATTTGTAAATAATCCCAGGGATATCAAAGAAGAGCATACCAATTACATAGAGGGTATATTGAGGAAGGAGTACATGTTTCTTGGTACGCCAATAAAGATCCAGTACAGGGGGAAGCGATGATAACATTAATAGCGGCAATATTTTTGACCTATCTTTTGGGTGCTGTGCCTGTGAGTTACATTATAGCAAAGCGTTCAAAGGGGATAGATATAAGAGAGCGTGGCAGCGGCAATGTAGGGGCTACTAATGTAATGAGGACGGCAGGCAAGGTTCCGGGCATATTAGCGCTCTTTTTGGATATCCTAAAGGGTGTCATTGCTGTAACGCTCGTCGCCAGGATATTCTCATCAGGTATCACCATAGATTACCAACTATATCAAATACTACTTGGGATCTCTGTTATATCCGGGCACGTCTGGACGGTATTCATGGGCTTCAAAGGCGGTAAAGGCGTAGCAACGACTGCAGGCGTCTTGGTCGTACTAGCTCCGAAGATTTTGCTGATAGCTCTGTCTGTATGGATAATTACGATTTTAATAAGCAAATATGTATCACTGGGATCGATTCTGGCATCAATGAGTATACCTATTACAGCGGCCTTGATGGGCAGATCCCTACATTTTGTGATATTTTCTATAACACTTTGTATTATATGCACTTATAGGCATAAAGCCAATATTGTACGCTTGATAAACGGTGAAGAGAGTAGGATAGGCCGAAGGGTTAATACATAGGTATCTGTAAAATAAAAAAAAGCTAGTTAATTACTATTGACAGCTAATATATATGGTGATATACTTATTATGTACGGGGAAGACTCTTTTTTTATACTCCGTAACTAAAAATTTTTATAAAGAATTTAGCAAGGGTGGCTAAAATGCGAGAATTACTATACAAAAACCTTACTTCTTTGGATCACAAAAAGAGAGATATCATCGTCCAGGAGGTCGTAAGAAAAGACGGCGTACTGGCGAAGACATCGAGGAGATGTCTCTACTTTATTAAGGAGAAGGTCCGCGTTCAAAGCCCCGAGGATCTAAAGAGGATTGCTGACTTAAAGGCAGAGAGCGAGAAGGCCAAAAGACACTTTCACGTATTGAAGGAACGCGATTCTTCAAGCGGTAAGGATAAATTGATGTGCAAGGTGGCGGGTACATTCTACGCGATGGTGAATAACTATCTCTATAGCATAGTCTTTATCCACACATTTAAGATATCGTTTACTGAGGCCAAGACAAAATAATTAACGGGAAGTAGGCGTAATAGGGCTACATCCCGCTTTCGTCAAGAAAGCGGGATTTTTTTATGCCTATTGACTCTATATTATAAATATGGTAATCTATCTTCAATATATACTATAATTATAAGGTAAAATATATGAAGATCACTATATTAGGCGATGGCGGATGGGGGACAACACTCGCTGTGCATCTTTACGGCTTGGGTAATAGCGTAAAGCTGTGGGGCGCTTTCCCGGATTATATAAAGGTCCTGGATAAGAAAAGGGAGAATACCAAGTTTCTTCCGGGAGTAAAGATCCCCAAGGATCTCGTATTAACGAGCGATCTTAAAGACGCGATAGATGGAGCCGATATCATCCTGCTTGCAGTTCCTTCCCAGCATATGAGAGGGGTATTGGGCAAGCTTAAGAAGGCAGGCTGTTCACACGCAAAGATTATAAGCGCTACTAAAGGGATAGAGAATGATAAACTCCTTCGGATGTCAGAAGTCATTAAGGAGATCCTTGGCGATATAAAGCTATCTGTCTTATCCGGGCCGAGCATTGCATATGAAGTGGCAAGGTACATGCCGACAACCGTGGTAGTTGCATCTACTGACAAGAATTTCGCCAGGGAAGTGCAGTCTCTATTCATGTCAGAGAATTTCAGGGTGTATACGAGCCCTGATATCATAGGGGTTGAACTCGGGGGGTCACTTAAGAATGTTGTAGCTGTAGCCAGCGGCATCGCGGATGGCCTCGGTTTCGGCGCAAACTCAAAAGCTGCAATACTTACAAGAGGTCTGCGCGAGATAACGAGGCTCGGTGTGGCTATGGGCGCCGATAAAGAGACATTCAGTGGCTTAAGCTGCATGGGAGATCTCATTACAACTTGCATGAGTAAGCATTCGAGGAATAGGTGGCTCGGCGAAGAACTGGGTAAGGGCAAGAAGCCGCAGGATATTATAAAGAGCACGGAGATGGTCTTAGAAGGTTTCAGCACGACAAAGTCGGTTTATAAACTGGCAAAGAAGAAGCGGGTAGATATGCCGATTACTAACGAGATGTACGCCATTCTCCATGAGAATAAGGATCCTAAGGAGGCGGTGTCAGCGCTCATGACACGCGCACCTAAGGATGAGATATATTGAATAATTTAACAATGAAAAATAGAGAATTGAAGCACAAGCCTGTATTAGGAGGAGCAGCAAGCGACAGCATGTTAGTTGTGGACTTGCTTTCTTGCAAGCTCCAGAGATTAATAAAATTTGAAGGTTTTAGATATCTGGATATCGGATGTGGCAATGGAGCATTTACTATAAAATTAGGTAAAGGTTTTAGAGAAGTATACGGAATTGATCTGAACCATGATTCAGTAGATTTGTTTAAAAAGAAAATTAAATCTAGAGCAATGAGTAACTTTGAAGTCAGTGACATGTCAATAGAAAAGATGGACTTCCCAAATGATTATTTTGATGTGGTGACTGCAATAGAGGTTTTAGAGCATGTAGAAAATTTCGAGATAGGCTTATCAGAAATTGCACGGGTCATTAAACCTAATGGATTTTTGGGAATAACATGCCCAAATCGCCTATTTCCTTTTGAAACACATGGTATCATGTGGAATGGGAAAGAAATTGCAGGCAGAATACCACTTATTCCATATATACCTTTTTTGCATAATAAATATGCATTAGCGCGAGTTTTTACTGTTGCCGAGTTGGATTGTAAATTGAAAAAAATAGGGTTCCATAGAACTGGCTTAGATTTTGCATTTCCTACTCTAGAAAGAGGCAATAAGCTAGGAATGATTATGAGGCCATTTAGGCGCTGCTTTAGAGTGTTGGAAAAAACTCTATTAAAGATATTCGGAGTATCAATTATTGCGGCGTACCAAATGACAAATAAAAAACTAACATAGGCAATGCCTAAGCGTGATGTACTAATTCGTTAGCAAGAAAATTGCGCTTGATTTGTTCTTTCGATATGAAATACATGGCGGGGCGTAGCGCAGTTTGGCTTAGCGCGCTTGAATGGGGTTCAAGAGGTCCCGAGTTCGAATCTCGGCGCCCCGACCAAATCTGCTTCGCAGATTTGATCCTGAGGCAGCGTCAAAAATGTGAGCGAATAGCGAACATTTTAGCTGCCGAAGGACCTTTATACGCTGAAGGACCTTTATATGTTGCAGTACCATAGCTGCCGAAGGACCTTTATAAGTCGAATACGTAAAACACATACTAATGAGGTAACTCATGTATACCGTAAACATAGGGATTGTGGGATTTGGGACGATAGGAAGCGGCGTAGTCGAGGCGCTCCTTAAGAAGAGGCAGTATCTTAAGGCAAAGACGGGTATAGACTTAAACCTCAAAGTGATCTGCGACAAGGATATCAGAACAAATAGGGGCATTAAGGTCAATAGGAAGCTCCTAACGACTGACTTAAGGCGCGTGCTGGATGATCCCCATATAGATATCGTCATAGAGCTTATAGGCGGTATCCATCCCGCAAAAGAGATCATAAAGAAGGCCCTTAAGAATGGTAAACACGTGGTTACTGCAAACAAGGCACTCCTCTGCGGGGCGAGCGAAGAACTCTTCAATTATGCTGCGGAGAATAATAGATCCATACGTTTTGAGGCGAGTGTAGGCGGGGGCATACCCATAATAAAGTCCTTAAAAGAGAGCCTTATAGTAAATGATATCAGTGCCATATACGGTATTGTAAATGGTACATCTAATTATGTGCTCCATAGCATGGAAGTAGATAAATTGGAGTTTAAGAAGGCCCTGGCAAACGCAAAGCGAAATGGCTTTGCCGAAAGAAACGCCACATTGGATGTGAATGGCACAGACTCTGCCCACAAGCTTGCACTTTTAGCATTTTTGGGTTTTGGCAAGAATGTCTCTTTAAACAAGATTTACGTTGAAGGGATTACCAATATTCAACCTTTTGACATAGAGTACGCTAGAGAACTCGGTTATTCTATAAAACTGCTGGCCATTGCCAAGAAGTTTGGTGATGAACTTGAATTGAGAGTGCACCCGACATTGGTAGATGAAGAACACCCGCTCTCAAATGTGAGGGGTATAAATAATGCTATATTCGTAAAGGGTGATTACATAGGTGAGAGCCTCTTTTACGGCAAGGGTGCCGGCAAATACCCGACAACGAGTGCAGTGGTATCGGATATAGTAGACTTAGCAAGAGATATAGACCGTGATTATGGCGCATTCAGCCATAGGAATGTCTTTAATAGCGGCATAAAGAGGGTAAGACCCATTAAGAGTATAAAATCACGTTATTATGTGAGATTTCAGGCTATAGACAGGCCCGGCGTACTCGCTTCTATATCGGGTATACTTGCCCAGCATAAGCTGAGCATATCGAGTGTAAAACAGGTTGAGCACAGCAGCCAAAGAATAGTCCCTATAGTCATGCTGACACATGAGGCTGATGAATCATCAATGTCAGCCGCATTGAAAAAGATAGATACTTTATCTGCTATAAAACCAAAGACCGTAGCTATCAGAATAGAAAATTTGTAGGTGCAAATATGAGATGGAATGGTGTAATAGAGAGATATAAGAAGTATCTTCCGGTTACCGATAAGACGCCTATCATTACTTTATGTGAAGGTAATACCTCTTTAATACCGGCTAAGAAACTTGGCAAGCTGGTGGGAAAAGGTGTCGAGGTCTATCTAAAGTATGAGGGTCTAAACCCAACAGGTTCGTTTAAGGACAGGGGTATGACACTGGCCATCTCCAAGGCGGTTGAAGAGGGGGCTAAAGCGGTAATATGCGCCTCTACGGGCAATACATCAGCATCAGCAGCGGCTTTTGCAGCCAAGGCGAATATTAAATGCATTGTTCTGATACCCAAAGGCGCTATAGCGCTCGGAAAACTGGCACAGGCGCTCATACATGGCGCACATGTGTTGGCCGTAAACGGCAATTTTGACGATGCATTAAAACTTGTCAGGGCGATATCAGAGAAATATCCCATAACGCTTGTCAATTCCATAAACCCTTACAGGATAGAAGGGCAGAAGACCGGTGCGTTCGAGGTATGTGACCAGCTTGGGGGGATGAGTCCTGAATATCATCTTATACCGGTCGGCAACGCAGGCAATATCACTGCTTACTGGAAGGGATATAAGGAGTATGAGAAAGCGGGTATGATAAAGAGCCTGCCTAAGATGGTAGGTTTTCAGGCAGAGGGCGCAGCGCCTATTGTAAGAGGCAAGGTAGTAGAGAAGCCCGAGACAATAGCAACGGCGATAAGGATAGGGAATCCTGCAAGCTGGAAAAAGGCAGAAGAGGCGAGAGATGAATCCGGAGGCCTTATAGATATGGTGAGCGATAAAGAGATACTCTCTGCCTATAAGTTCCTTGCAGATCAAGAAGGCATATTTGTTGAGCCTGCATCGGCAGCATCTGTGGCAGGCCTTATCAAGAAGTCAAAAGATGATTATTTTAAAAAAGGTTCCAAGATAGTCTGCGTACTGACCGGACACGGCCTAAAGGATCCGGACAGGGCTATCGCATCAGTAAAGAAACCCAAGGTTGTAGAGGCAGACTTAAAGGCAGTAGTTAAGGAGATAGGAGTAGAAGGATGAAATATATCGTCTTAATCGGGGATGGGATGAGCGATTATCCCATAGATGAGCTTAACGGGAGGACCCCTTTAGAAGTAGCTAAGATCCCAAACATGACGTATATAGCAAAGAATGGCATAGTAGGTAAGGCCGTTACAATTCCAAGGGGAATGTCGCCTGCAAGCGATATAGCAAACCTCTCTATAATAGGATACGATCCTAAAAAGTATTATACAGGGCGAGGTCCGCTTGAGGCTGCCAATATAGGGGTAGATCTGGATAAGGACGATGTTGCATTCAGGTGCAACCTCGTAACTGCAGGCAATGATATAATGGCCGACTACAGCTCAGGCCATATTACCACTAAAGAGGCATCGGTCCTTATAAAATATCTCGATAGAAAGATAGGCTCAAAGTGGGCCAAATTCTATCCCGGTGTAAGCTACAGGCATCTACTGGTATTAAGGACTAAGTATCTGCATGAGAGTAAGATTGCAAAACTGACACCCACTGATTTTATGGAGACGGACTGTGTGCCTCCTCACAATATACTGGATCAGAAGATATCGAAGAACCTGCCCAAGGGCAAAGGTAAAGATGTTCTCGTAAAACTTATGGAAGATTCCAAG
>JABMRJ010000017.1 GCA_013202745.1 Candidatus Omnitrophota bacterium | reverse complement strand
GGGCACGATCTTTGAGGTAGCACCAAGCTTAAGCGCCGCAAAATATGTCCACATGCCCAGGAGGCCTGCCATAAAACCGCTGATCGAAAATATGATAATGGTTTTCGGTTCAAGATTGAATATGTTTTTGAGTTTTCCTGTAACTGCGAGGAATATTATGAGTATGATCGAGATGACGAGGCTCCTTATAGTAACCGCCGTCAGCGGATCTGTCTTTCCCAGGCCTATCTTTTCGAGTATGGGAGTAGCCCCCCACAAAAGCGCCGTTAAAAAGAGCAGTAAATAAGTAACCATCTAATACCTCACGGTTATGCCTGTGTTAAAACCGGTCTCATCAAAAAACCTACCTTCTGAATTTAAATATAGATAGTCGTTTATGTGCATGTCAGCGCCTACGACGAGGCCTACTGGAGAGCCGTTTGATATCCTCCTGCGCCTGTCACCATCTACTGTATTTATGAGATATATAAAAGACCACTTGATACCGCAGTATGGGGCCAGGATGCCGACCTTTTTAGAAAAGACCGTAGAGAACTGCCACTCGTCCCATATGGTCCCGTACTTCTTGCCGGCATACCACTGCTTTGTCGGATGTATGCTTACATGCTGAAAACCCCAGACCCAATCTATCTTATGTTTATCGTTCTCATAGATCTTTGCCCTCCAGCCGTAACCTCCGGCAAAATTGAAAGGATACCGAAGCGCCTTTCGTCCTGTATGTTCTGACCTGACGTCACCCCAGCCTATGAGGCCGTCAAATGCGAACCAGTCAGAGAACCCGTATGAGAGTGTATATGTATAAGTAGCCGTCTTTGCACTCTCGTGATCTTTTACATCCCTTTCAAATATAAAATCTGCCCTGCCGCCAGCCTGGTAGGAGTTTTTCTTGGGCATGAGTGTACCGAATGTGGGTATAGCATTAACTTCGCCAATGAGTATGGTTATCAAGATTAGCATAATGGAGAATATGATTAACAGTCTCTTCATAGTATTTAGGTGTATTTTTTGTAGCCGAGCGTGCACATTATATCTATAGTATTAGAAGTAGTATTACCCCGAACAAAAAGGCTGCTATGCTCCAGACCTTGTAGGCATTATTTGAGGCATTGAGCCACCAGCTTATGAGCTCATCCGCCTTCTTTTTCGGGCCGAACATAAAAAAGACCCCTTTCGCTATCGCAAGGACGCCGAAAAGCACAGCCACCCATGGCGCATTTACGACTGATGAACCGAGCATAAGAATTACTCCGACGAGAAACGAGAGCACAGCGAATAACTTAAATTTCTTCTGTTTTAAAAGGTTACGCATAACCTCTTTAAAGGCATCCGTAAAGATGAACATAAGTACTCCTGCAACGATCCATATCATGGCGAGCAGAATTAATAGTATCCTCATAAGTACACCCCCTTGTCTTTAGGTAGATATTATGGTAAACTTTAATCACTATGTCAGTTATGATAATAAAGAGAATAACACTTGCAATATCTTATGCCTCTTTGGCACTTCTTTTGTCGGGCTGCCTAAGTATTCCTATACTCAGTAAAGTACCTATACCCAATAACTTTTCTTTAAGTTCACTCCTGTTTATGCAGTAATGCCTTTTTATCTCCCCTTGATCTCTAATGGCGATAGCCCTACTTTATCAGAGATCTCATAAAATTCCCTCGTGGATATCTCATCCAGTCTCTTTCTGCGCTTATCAAGATGCTCATTGAACTTTATGGCCTTCTCCTGCATCTCTTCGTGTGTCTTATGCGATCCACCGTAAATACGAAAATTCTTACCCTTCGTAATCCTGAGGTGGCCGTCTTTGCAGTCGAGGCCCAGTCCTAAAAGCAGCGATTTATCCATGAGATCTATACCTTGTATACTATGTCGCCTATCCTTACCCTCGATTTGACCTTAAGGCCTATCTCCTGCCCCTTCCTTCCCTCTTCTATAGGGGTGTGATTATACTGCATAGATTTTACTGGCTGCTTGAAATCGGTCGTATGCCCCTTTAGGCATATGGTCTCCCCGGCTTTTAGGGAGCCTTTCGAGAGCTTTATTACAGCGGCCTTAACATGCGGAAAATAGTGTGTTACAATGCCGATCTCCTGCAGGTTCTCATCACTTTTTGTATCTTTTGCAGCACCCTTAAATACCTTAAATATATCAAATATTCCCATAGCCTACCTCCTCACTTTATGTTAAAAAGCTTACAAAATAGGTCTAATCGGACCCCTCTCTAAAGAATACCTTCTTTACACCGCCGCCTATTCTCGACGCATCTTTGCTTACACCGCTTATTGTCTCGCCACATCCAGCGGATGCTATGCAGAATGTTACGAGCATAATCAAAAGCAAAAACCTTTTCATGATATATAGCCCCTTTCTTTTATTTACCCTTATAGACTCTGTCGATCGTCTTCTTCTTGCTCTTTACCCTCTTATTTATCTCGGAAAGCTCTTTGCAGAAGGCCTTTAATTTATCAGTGGTAAGCTTGCCCTTTGTGCTTAGCTTCCACACCTTCATCCCTATCCTGCGGTATAACTGCTCTTTCTTTACGCTCAGCGCCAGTATCTCAAACTGAGCCTTGCCCATCCGCGATATCTTGCTAAGCTCATTTTCACCGCGTTTTACCAGTATCTTCGCCTCCTTACCTACCCCTTCAAGATGTTTACTCGTCTGTTTCAATACCTGCGTTACCCTGCTCTGTATCTTTTTGAGTTCATTCTTCTTCATCTATCTTCCTCCTTCTATTTTTTTAAACCCCTTGCCATCTCTATCCTCTTTGATATAGGCGGATGGTCATATAACATTATCTCTATAAACCTGTTTGGAGACGGATTTGCAAGGTTCTGCTGCGCCAATCTCTCCATACAGGAGATGAATGCGTCCGGCATGCCTGTAACCGTAATGGCATACGCATCCGCAGATCTTTCGAGGGCGCAGGAAAAGGCATTTTGTGCGGGCATCGCTATAAGCCCGAAGATAGAAATTACAAATATTATCGATGGGAATGCCGCTATGTCACTTATGGACTCAAGTCCCAATATGCTGACTATTCTTTCTGAAAATACTTTGACAAGAAAAAACGCCGCCAGGGTAATCAGTGCGCCGAATGCGATGCTCTTCCATATATGCTTTTGTTTATGGTGCGCAAGTTCGTGTGCCAGCACGACTGCAATCTCGTCTTTTGTGTAGTTCTCTGTAAGAGTATCTCCCAATAGCACCCTTCTCGTTTTACCTATGCCTACCAGTGCCGCATTGGCCTTTCGCGTCTTTAAGCTCAGTCTTATTTTAAAGACATCCAGTATCTTTACGCCGCATTTCTCTGTAAGGCGCATTATGTTCTGCTTGAGATCCGCATCGGCAATATCCGCATATTTATAAAAGAGCGGAATTATGAGGATTGGCGTAAGGCGCGCTATTATGATCGTGATGAAGGTCCATATAGATGCCATGATGACCCACCACGCGCCTGCATAATTGTATACGATATAATAAAGAAGTTCGATAAAGATGATGAATATCAAAAGGGAGAGAAACCCTCTCTTTAAATCGTCCTTTAACCAATCTATAATATTCTGGTTCGAGAGGCCGAACTTATGCTCTATGGCATAGCTGCGGAAGTAGTTGAAGGAAAACATCACAACATAAAAGAAGAGCCCGAAAATGATGGCGTATACAGCCGTTATACCATATGGGACTGTAGTAGCTTTGGATGCGATAAACTTCCACTTTGAAGATATGCCGGTTAACTGTATTACGGCCAAAAAGGAAAGAAATAACACAGGCTCTATAAATGCGAGCGTATTTTTGATCCTACTATATTCTCTTGCTTTTTCGTCAATCATTCCAAATTTAGGACAGAATCTAGACTGCCAAATATGTTATCCTCATTATGGGGATTGTCAGGATCATGAATCCAGCGTCCATCTACCACAAATTTGTATTTATACCTGCCGGGTTTAAGCGTAAGATTTTTTTGCCAGCCGCCGCTTTCACTGCGATCGAGAAGGCTGTTATCATTGAGAGCCCAGTTATTGAAGTCGCCGACCAGGTAAACATATTGCGCTTCAGGAGAGTGAAGCGCAAATTTTACAAGGATAGATTTAGACCGCGCTATTAATGTCTCGGTGTCACGATAAAATTTATTAAGACTCCTGATCTTATTGTCCTTTAATATCTCATCAGCAAGTTTTAGATAGTCTTTTGTACCGGCTGAATACCTCTTATACTCTAAGGCCGCTTTGCCAAAGCTGGCTGCTTCCCTGAGTGAAATATTGACGCGTATTATAGTATCCATCAGGTTGTCCCTGAAGCACTTCTTGATCTCCTCAAACATAAGCAGAGAATAGCGAACCCTCCTGTCGAAGAGAGTTACCAGCCCATTTACTATTGTTGTGTGGTTTAACTTAATCTTTATGAGTTCTATCATGCTTAGTAATTTATTGAGTCCGACAAGGGAGAAGCAGCTTGTCTCTATCGGTATGACTACTCTGTCAGAAGCCCTCAGGGCGCTGAATGTCAGGAACCCGAGGCTTGGTGGTGAGTCGATGATCAGGTAATCATAAGGAGTCTTTATGCTCTTTATGATCTCGTTCAGTTTCATCACCGCGTTGGGCTTATCGCTGAATTCCTGCTCTATAGTGCTCAATAGGACGTGGGATGATATAAGGTGGAAATTTCTCCTGTATTCTATTATGCATTTCTGCACATCAGTCTTTTTGTTTCCCGATTCTGTCATTAGATGATAAATGCTGTAATCTCTTTTCTGCGTATCGACACCAAGTCCGAATGAGGCATGCCCCTGCGGATCAAGATCGATGAGCAGGACCTTCTTACCGAGATGCGCTAACGATGCAGCCAGGTTTATAGCGGTCGTCGTCTTACCGCACCCACCTTTTTGGTTGGCAACCGTTATAATTCTCATACACTACACCTCCCGATTATATATCTATTAATGAGACCTTCTTGATATAAACTGCCAGAGTCTTTTCTTCATTATATATTGCATTGTTTAGACTGATTCTTAAATGGGTTATATTCTTAAGATCTATTGAGTCCTTGGACTTGTCCGGTGCTATAAGGAGATTCTGCCATTCGCTCTCCCTCTGCCCCACCTTTACGATATTTGAGGTGAATGAGCGGAAGTTCTTATCCCTGAAAGATATTTTTAGAGAGGCCAGGCCGTCCTTGGACATTGCGGTTATCAGGAGTATCTTGTCTGTTATATCGATAGGCTTATCGAGATCGATCGTGATGCCCGCGCCAAGTTTCTTCTCAGTGCTTGCCAGTATGAGATAGTCATCAGCGAGGTGGCTGACGTTATCTGCTCCCCCCACAAAGCCGAGTTCTTGGGTGAATAAAAGATTCTCAAAAGGCGAAGGTATCTTCTTATTTACAGTTACATTTATGCTCAATGCATGTGTTATGAAGACGAAGAATATTGCACTTGCGAGGATGACGAGAGATACAGAGAGCGCAAGAAATGTCATTGTCTTCCAGCCCTTTGGCCCTTTTTGATCGGTCGCGTTCTCCGTATTGCCACTGTCGGCAGAAGTAGGCAGATATGTCTCTGCCAGTGTCTCCTGCGTCTTGGCATCACTCTTATATTGATTAAATAATTTTAATATTTCGCTCATATATTATTATTTTGTTATAATTATAGTATAAGTATACCATAGATTTCTAGTTTGTAAAGGGCAGGCAGGCTAATTTCTTACAAATTCTGGAACCATCCGTGCTTGAGTCCGAGGTCATCCATGAGCCTGCAGGCCGCCTTGTATTCCTCGCTGGTAATGGGCCTGTTGAGTTCAGGAAAATCTTTGGCCTTGTAGAGGGGCATGTACTGTGACATGAGACTTATGTGGGTATCTTTTGATATCTTGGTAGATATGTATTTGAGGATATCCTCAGTGTTATTTAAGAGGCCCGGTAACACTAGATGGCGTATAATCAGGCCGCTCTTTGCTGCGCCTTCCCCATCCAATACGAGATCGCCTACCTGTCTGTGCATTCTAGAGATGGCGCGCCTATTTATCTCTACATAATTATCAGTCATTGAGTATGCGTGCGAAAGGTCATTTTCGCTATAACGCATATCGGCGATAAAGATGTCGACTATTCCGTCCAGAAGTTCCAATAGATCATCCGATTCATACCCGCTTGTATTGTATGCTATAGGGGTGTTTTGTAAACCATCTTTAGCTATGATTAGGGCCTCCAGTATTTGCGGGAGGTAATGCGTGGGAGTAACAAGGTTTATATTGTGGCAGCCCCCTGCCTTTAATGAAAGCATGATCTTTGAGAGCTTTTCAGCGTCGACAGTGTATCCTGCCCCATCCTGACTAAATCCGGAATTCTGGCAATAGACGCATCTCATGGTGCAATGAGAGAAGAATATTACTCCGGAGCCCCTGATGGCGGATATCGGAGGCTCTTCTCCGGGATATTGTCTATAGGAGTATACCTTTGCCATCCGGCCAGCCTTACAAAAGCCCACCTCACCCTTTGTCCTATCTATCCTGCAGAGCCTTGGGCATAATTTACAGCTCTTTAAGATGTGCTGGGCCCTCTCCAGTCTCTTTTTTAATTCAGTTTTTTTTATCTTCATATGGAGTAAATAAAACACGAACCTTCACCTACCGGAAGTGAAAGTCCGTGTTGAGTTTTTTTTGAGAACAGTTTCAGTTAATCCTTTGCAAGTTTGAGTATTAACGCAATGAGAAAGCAGGTGTTTGCAAAGACGACATGCGCGATGGGTTTTACATCGGGAAATATTACGATGACACCCAGAAATCTGGTTATCACCCCGATTATTATCAAAGCCAGCCCGAGCAGTATAAAGAGATTAGGTAGCAGCTTCATATTCCCCCCCTTTTTTTGTAAAGAGTGTTAAATCGAGATCTTATCTGCGATGTCGCCTATAACAGGCATCTTCCAGTAATTTCCCATGAGTGCCTGCAGGATACCTACAAGTGACAGCATCCCGA
Organism: Candidatus Omnitrophota bacterium; assembly: GCA_013202745.1. Classification (GTDB taxonomy): domain Bacteria; phylum Omnitrophota; class Gorgyraeia; order JABMRJ01; family JABMRJ01; genus JABMRJ01. The sequence continues at coordinate 26 of JABMRJ010000017.1, read as the reverse complement.
AGACCAGGACGGCCAGTATCCATACG
>JABMRJ010000016.1 GCA_013202745.1 Candidatus Omnitrophota bacterium | reverse complement strand
TTACATATTTTCCGCTTGCCATAAAGCTGCAGAGCCGCCTTGCCGTTGTAATAGGCGGCGGCAAGGTAGCCGAAAGAAAAGTGAAGGCACTGCTGAAGGCGCAGGCACGGATAAAGGTCATATCGCCTGATGCTACGGGACGCCTAAAAGAGCTTGCAAGGAGGAAAGATATATCCTGGATAAGAAGGCGCATGCGGGATTCCGATATAAGAGGTGCCGATATAGTCGTGGCGGCTACGAATGATACCCAAAAGAATATAGAGATAAGCCGCCTGGCAAAGAGAGAGCGGATATGGGTGAATATAGTGGATAAGCCAAATTTAAGCGACTTCATCTCACCCGCGGCCTTCCATAGAAAAGAGGCTATAGTGACTGTATACACAGACGGAAAGGATCCTGTACTTTCACGTGATGTGAAAAACTTCTTAAAGGAGCATTGGGATGACTTTCTATGTTATAGGCATAGACTACAAAACGGTAAGCCGTGAAGAACAAGAAGCTGCATATCGCTTGCGGGGAAAGATAGAAGAGTTCTGGCGTCTGGCGAATCCCGGCAGGACGGCTATTCTTATTACATGTAACAGGCTCGAGATACACGGCCTGAGTGATAGTATGGAAGAGGCCATGGCAAAAACAGATTCTTTTAAAGAAAACTTTGGTGCAGAATTTAAGAAAGCCTATACATATTATGGATTTCGCAATGTAGTAAGATATGGGCTGCAGCTGGCCTGCGGCCTGGAATCTCAGATAAAAGGTGAATATCAGATCTTGACTCAGCTCAAAACATGGCACCGCGCAGAAAATTTCCCGCCTGCACTTAAAAAGATTTGGCACTTTATTATAACTACGGCCGGGGCGATACGCGTTCAAGCCGGGCTGGATAGAGATGACATAAATGTCGCATCGATAATATTTGATGATCTAAGGGATAAAGCCTTTTTGAAAAAAGGAGAAGAAATTCTGGTTATAGGTACGGGTAAGGTAGCAGAGCTCATAGCCAAGAAGGGCCCTTCAGATCTAAGGCTCTCTTTTGTTGCGCGTAAAAAACGTTCAAAGGCAGAACACCTTGCCGGATTATCAGGGGGAGATGCCCTTCTTCCCGAGGATTTAAAAAATAGGCTTGTTACAGCATCAGCGGTGATCAGCGCCACATCAAGCCCGCACCATGCCCTAAATTATGACCATTTTGCAAGAGCCCTTAAAGAGCGCAAGGATATTCTTTATATCTATGATGTAGCGTCACCCCGCGATGTGGCGCCTTCTGTCTATGACATACCATTCGTCCGGATTAAAGACCTTGATACGCTTTCTTGTGATCTTATCAAGGAAGAGAATTCTGTTATAAGAAACATAAGATCGGCTACCAAGCTTATCGAAGAGAGGTCGATTCATCAGGAAGGGATCAAAGATGCCAAAGACTATAAGGGTAGGTATACGGCCGAGCCGGCTTGCGTTTAAGCAGGCGATAGAGGTAAAAGAGAAGCTGCCTCAGATAGCATTTGAGGTGGTATCTATAGAGACCGAAGGCGATAGGGATAAGACTACGCCGCTCTTTGAATTCGAGGAGAGAGATTTCTTTACGCGCGATATAGAAGAAGCACTGCTTGAGGGGCGGATAGATGCAGCAATACATAGTGCCAAGGACCTGGAGAGAGATATGCCGGAAGGTTTGGTCATAGCTTGTATGACACGTTCAATAAGTCCATTTGAGTGTCTCGTCTCAAAGAATAATCTCAAACTGAGCCAGCTCCCGGAAGGGGCGATCGTAGGTACGAGTAGCCGCAAACGCAGAGATGCAATATTAAGATTTAGAAAAGACCTAAGGGTAAAAGAGATACGCGGAAATATCGATGAGAGATTAGAGCAGCTTGATGGAGACGGTTATGATGCCATTGTTGTAGCGCACGCTGCGCTTTTACGATTGGGATATGAGGGGAGAATAGCAGAGATAATTCCCTCTGAGGTGATCTCTCCTCATCCGCTTCAGGGGAAATTGGCGATACAGGTTAAAGGCGGTCACAAGGATATTATAGATATCTTCAGAGGTATAGATTAATGCGTAAGTATGGAAGGGTATATATTGTAG
>JABMRJ010000015.1 GCA_013202745.1 Candidatus Omnitrophota bacterium | reverse complement strand
TTATCTCGAGACGAATCTCGGCATACCGCAGGACGCTGTGCTGATCCTCTCTCCGTCCCGCTTGAGTAAGGCAAAGAGGATAGATCTGACTATGGGGTTGGTGGCCAAGATAAAACAGAATTACAAAGGAGAGAGGCCCATACATTTTCTTATACTGGGAAGCACAGAAAGCACAACGGAGAGAAAGACCGCATATTCAGGCGATGAAGTAGAGACATACGAAGAGTTGAAGATCCTTATGGAAGAGTTAGGCTTGGAAGAAGGCAGGGATGTGCATTTCCTCGGAAGTCTCAGCCACAGGAGATTAAAGGGGGGTAAGAAATTAGCAGAGCTTTATACCGTATCTGATGTAATGCAGAATTGTGATGTCATTATACAACTCTCCCGGGAGGAGAGTTTCGGCAGAATAAATGCCGAGGCGATGGCAAACGGCGCTGTAGTAGTCTCTTCAAACTACACCTATCCGGGCCTTCCGGAATACGATACCTTTATGCGGATCTATGGCGCTTACTATATACCGGTCCTTAGGGATGAATCTGATGCAGCGCTCGATAGGGTAGCGGGCACTGTCTGCTGGATACTCAGCAGCCCTGCGCGTATGAGGCGGATAACGGAGTGGAATTACAAACGCAGCCGCCGTTCTATGCTCAATGCCTCACGCTTGAGGAATTTCCTCCGTCTCTTTATAGCAGAACTGTTCGACCCTGACCGGCAGAGGTTATCTATTGAAGAGACAGAGGCAGGAGAGGCGCGTTTCATACCGAGTCAGCCGGCAAGGCCGGTCCGTATTGTTGGGATAGATGAGGCCGCTGTGCCAATTGTCACGGCCAGGCCTAGATATCCTCAAGAGATAAAGCTTGTAAGTATAGAGAATGGAATTAAATTCATACTGAAAGACGCAGGCTCAAGCAATGATGGAAGGATACTCAGGTATATTGCATATATAGACGAAGAACCGCTCAAAGAGATCAAAAGAGAAGATGAAGAAAGCCCTAGGGCGGAAAGCGAGACAGAAGAAGGGCCATGCCATATTGAATTGATAATAGATGAACGCATGAAGGAGATCGTCATAAATCAATGGGATATGGATGAACTGCGCGGCACAGGCCTCGAGGAGACAGTAATAAACTGGGTAATGGAGTATGCCGCCTTACTGGATTATAAGGTTGCTCTCAAGGGGACCGAAGACCCGGTAAAACTCTATATGTTTATGCTGCTTGTGAAACCCGATACCCTGAGGGTCACATATATGGGGGTAACTGAAGATGCTGAGGAGACCTGGCAACAGCTTAAGCCTGAAGAAATCGATAGATTGCTTCAAAGGCTCAACTTAATTCCGTTTAATAGGCCGGAAGAATATTACGAAAGGGCCTCCGGCTGTTCCGAGCTGGTTTTGGAGTATCCCACCAGGGATAAGGGAGGTTTTCCGCTTGGAGAAATGGACAGTGGGGTCAGGCTTAGTGGCGAACCGAGTCCTATACAAACAGAGATGAGAGTAACCACAAGTAGAAGAGGAGATAACATATTACAGTTTATCTGGCGGCAAGAAGGCAGACAGATCTTCACTGCGAAACCGCCTATGCCGGTTAGGGCCAAGGAGATAATTGAAAAGGTAAAGAAAGAATTTGATTCATCCAAAGAAAAGACCGGCGGCACTCATATAGGCTGCGGTCTCGGAGGAGTTCAAGGGCTTGATCCCAAGTGGACAATTCTTTCTATCCTATCAGGTATAACCGCAGGATTTACCCTGCCGTTTTTAAAGGATATACTCCACTACTTCGCCTCCATAGGTGCAACCGGCTCATTGCCGCTAGCCGGCGTTGTGGCGCTCGCCTTTCTCGCAGTAATATCATTCTCAGCTATTATGCCTGAAACCGGCAGGAGCCGATTGGAAGGCGATGAATATCGGCGCTCTTTAGAGATATTGGCGCTTGAGAACGAAATGGATATACAGGTCGATTATGCACGGCAGGGCTTAATCGTGGATAAAAAACCTAAAGACGGGAGGGTAAGAAAATATACATATCAAAAAGATAATGGGCAATTTATGCAAGGGAAGAAGGTGGGTACTATTACAGCAAGCCTAGGGGTCCAAGACGAAGAACCCATTACTATATATAGCGCAGATGAAGGCGAGATTATATTTGCCGAAGACATCAAACCGAATGAGTGCCTCGGCACACGCGGGATTATTAGGTGCGTAGGCTGCGCCATCTCTGCGCGCACAACGAGCGGGACATTTCATGGCATTATACATATATATAACGATCATAGGGAAGGCAGCCTTAAGCGGTTTAGCGATAATGTTACAGCCTTTGTCGATATGTTACCCGATGATCTCTCTGAAATTAAAGTAGTAATATCCTCTCGCACAGAGGATGAAGACGAAGAAGAAAAAGATGAAGAAGATGAAATAAAGAAGAAAGAGAAAATCGCAATATTAGTAAGAAGCTTAAAGGAGAAATTCCCCAACATAATATTGGTAGAAGAAGGGCATCCCAAAGGACAAGGTGAGAGCAGTATGCTCATCTCAGACGAGACATGGGGGGTAAGCACAAGAGATAACAAACCGACCTTTATGCGCAATAAATTAGTACGGTATTGGTCAGAGACAACGGAATCAGAGGTCATGTCCTTTAAACCTGAAGGCGAACCCCCCACGCCGGACAGAGGTGAAGGTGATGAGAGGCCGGGGTACGGGAACTTTGAATATGCGGAGGGATTCTATCACGAAATTTATAAGAGGAATGGTCTCAGAGGAGATATAAACAAACTGCTCAGACATGTTGAGTGCGTGAGTATTATTGTAGAGAGGCTTGCGGATAAGTTAGGCTTGGCACCGGATGAGAAGGAGGCGTTATATACAGCTTCCTTATGGCATGACATCGGCAAGATGTATAATCAGCGCTTATGGTACTTATCGGTCTTTTCGAATAAGAGGCTGCCGCAGGATGCCGATTCTCCCGAGAGGATGCTTATAAATGGACATTCCGTTTATTCGTTAGAGATAATAGAAGAGCTGGGCATCGATATACCCGATAGAGCGAAAGAACTGATTAGATACCATCACCATCCGGAGGGTGTTGTAGACGGCCACATGCGCCTTCTCTGTGAGATGATCTTTTGGGCCGACAGGGCGGATGTCATGCTGTCCGATAGGCCTTATCAGGATAGAGAATGGCACATCGATTCTTTTGATGAGTTTCCCGGCAGGTTTGATAATATAGCCAGACGCTATTGCCCAGAAGAGATACGCGCGCATAGCAAAGATGCCTATGATGCATTAGTAAGCATGGTTACCGAGAGAGAGCTTACTGATCTATACCTGCGCCTGGCAGAATCAAAGCCCGCCCGACCCGCCGAAACTGGCCGGGTTAGAGATGTTGACGAACCCGCCGCGCCGGACAGAGATAGGGTTGGGGAAGATAGAGCGGCCACGGATGCGGACGCGATTAAGGAAAAGAGAATAAGCGCAATAAAGGATATATTAGGCGATAGCAGGATAGAAGAAAAGATTAAGGAATTCCTGTTAAGACCGGATGTCCTTTTGACCTTAATAGGCACAAAGCCTTCATGCAGTATAGAGATTATTACCCCGGATATAATACCTTACCTTTCTGAAATAAAGAAGCTGATAGAGAAAAGATTCGAAGGAGAAGTTGGTTTTATCCCTGTTAAAGACAGCGCACAACCAGGCGCACCAAGTCCTGTTGGCGAGTACCTGCTTTTTAACAAAAGGCATATAAGAAATATTATAACGGCAGGAGAAAATAGAAGCTTCTTTAATAAGAGAGAGAAAATTATGGCCGAAACAGATGAAGGTCTCTGTGAACTTTTGAGAGAAGCGACTAGACTTAAGGGGCGTGATAGACATATAAGACAGGGCCTATTTTTCGGATATCCGAGAGGAACAGTTTTGGATCTGGCAAGACACGAGAGTCTGCTGGTAAAAGCAGGTTTTGTTGATACATTGATTATTGACGTTTATGAAGAACGAGAAAAGCTGGGTGAGGTTTTATCAGATAATGAGCTCGCCTTCTTAATAAATTATTACGATCAGGCGATTATAAAAGCGGGAGATGACAAGGTGCGTGCTGCGAGATTTAAAAGGATAGGCTTTAGTTGGCTTGTAACGGAATCTGAGGATAGATTAAAGGAGACCGCCGAAACCCTCGATAGATACATAGAAGATTTAAAATACGCAGAGTCAAGACTGGGTATTTTAACTCAAGAGAAAGCGGATGCCCCAGAAAACGCCACCCCGCCCGCAACTGCAAGCCCTGAAGTAAACGCAAAAACTATTCCTGACATCGGCGATATAATCAAAGGACAAAAAGGCAATGAGTATAGAATAATCGCCAAGCTACCTGTAGGCGGCAGTGCTTATATATTTGAAGCTGTCGATATTAAAACGCGAGAGACTGTTATTGCAAAACACCGATTATTTTATGGCGACCTTGATAACCGGAGCTTTTTCGATAGAGAGATTACTATATTAAAAAGATTGTCTGAGGCTGGGTGTCCGTATGCACCTCGCTTTTATGATTGGAATGTGGACGAAAGCGGCAAGGAATACGGCTGGATAGTCATGGAATTTATAAAAGGAGAAAGACTTGATTATTGGGCATACAGCAAAAGCCAGGTAGATATTATTCACAAATCAAAAGAGCTCCTTGATATTTTAAAAGACCTGCATGAACGAGGCATACAACACCGCGACCTCAAGCCGAGTAGCATATTGATAACGGCGGACGGAAGGGTAAATGTACTCGACTTTAACAGCGCTTATTTCTCGGGGTGCGAACCTGTCTCGTATTTTTCAATTCCGATGGCGCCGTATTACCAGCCACCGTTAGGCGATGCCCCTGTAAAATACGGTACGATGGATGGTGTGACTACAGCGCAGTACGACATTTACCAGGTTGGCGTTATCCTATTTAGATTAGCAACAGCAGGAATTTATCCAAAACTCAAATACTTTTCCGAAACAAATACTACTGAAGCCGGAATAAGAGATAGGCTGCCCATTGATTGGAAACCCTTCGCCGGCATTCTTGCCAAAGCAACCGCCCAAAACCCCCAAGACCGTTACGAGAGCACTGAGGCGATGAGAAAAGCTATTGAGGAGGTCGAAAGGAGCATTAGCGTCTCCGGCCCACCCGCAACCGCAAGCCCTGAATTCGGTGACGAAGATAAATTTGAGAAGTTTATCGATGATATAAGAATCTCTACCGAGTCGGATCTTCTCGAAGTGCTGGATATGGGGACGGGTGATGCCGAATTTGTTGTGAATGCGCAAAAAAAGCCCTGGGCAGAAGAAGCGAGATTTACTTGTATCGATAATAATCCGGAGAAGATAAGGGCAGCAAAGAGTCTGCATCAGATCGAGGTCTTAGAGATGAGTTGGAATAATCTTGAATTTGAAAAAGAACATTTCGATCTCATAACATTCAACTACCCATCGCCCAATGTCGCGTTTGCTTCAGTTAGAGTAGCTTTCAGAGAAGCGTTTAAGGTCTGTAAACCCGGCGGCGGTATCGCATTTTCTTCCATTGAAGATCCGGAAGACGGCTTTCCCTCTCAAGGCATCAAAGGTGTTATCGCTCAGGCCGATTTTACAGACATAACTATTCTCCGCGGTAATGACATCCCCGAGACATATCCGGAAACAGACACCTCATCCCAACGGCCGATAAGAAACAAATATTTGATACTGGCAAGGAAACCAAAAGATGTATTACAGCCTTCTTCTGGGAAAATCTTGGATTCTCAAACTGCCGTAGGACAGACTACTAATGTCGGTTTTCTGGAACCTGAAGACGAAGCTAGGGCTCGCGAGGAGGCAAGACGGCAAGCAGAGCAAGAAGAGAGAGAGCCTCTTTCGATAATCGAGCACAGATTACCCTATGTCTACGGCCTGCTTGCGCCTATAGATTTAGAAACTATGCCGCTTGAGGGGCTTGCCTCAGAGAGGGGATATCCTAGAGACCTTGAGGATTTGAAACGGGATATAGAAGACGCGCGTAGACAGCTTCATGAATCCTACGGCGCAAAGACGTTATTAGAATTCTTATTTAAGAGATTATTCAGAGCCGATGGGGCCGTTGATCCGGCAATTATGGGTCAGCTCTGCGAAATAGAAGGCGAGGAGCTTGAAATATCCGATAATCCGCTCGAATACAGCGGACATATCACTATAAAAGATAAGGTGGGACACAGGCATTTTGTAATAGATAGGCAGGGGAATCTTATTGAGCGGTATATCCATAGAGAAGGATACTTTATAGAGGTCTCTCTGAGGAATGTAAAGCACCCGGATCAATGGATAACCCTCCGCGTAAAAGAGCCCAAAAAAGACCGCACAAGATATAACATAACCGTGGATGGCGAGATTATAGGGCATGTAAATTATACAAAACTACCGCCAGAGATTGAGGAACATATCTGGGATATAAATAATATTGCAGTAGGGATTAATGATAAAAGCTATCGCGGAAAAGGGATCGGCCAGAGCATTAACAACATATTCGCAAAATGGGCAAGAGATGCCGGCAAGATGCTCTCTGCCTTAAGCGTTGAAAGCCCTGCAGAGGCCCACATCTTAACAAAGATCCTTCATAACCCTGTTATGGACGGTGTCGATTCATTAATCGACAGTGTAATAAGAGATAAACCATTAAGGGACGACGGCCACTTTGTAAACCCCATCTCTGTAGCGATGGGGATACCCAACCCTATATATCTTATCGGAGACGCTAATGCCGACTTCACGCTTTGTCAAGAGATGGATGAAGAGACATTAGGCCAATGGACGGCTATTCAAGATAGAGCTAATATCGGCCTAACGGATGAGGATCTCGCAAATATAGACCTTCTTGAAATCAATGAATTATCTCCTGATCAAGCAGAAAAAACCATAGAATTCCTGGCTACGCAGAGGCCATCCCTAAGTAAAACTTCCGCCAAGGCAATGTTCGAAAGATGGAAGAGGGACATCCGCAGCGTAGTTATTATCGGTTTTTGTAAAGCTAAGGTGGTTGGCTGTATAGCGGCTATGCATGGCAGACCCGAGCACTTAGCGCTTAAAGACAATCAGATGCACTGCTGTATCGATGATATCTTTGTTATGCAACCGCTAAGAAGAAAGGGGATAGGCGCGTTATTATTCCAACATATGAGAACGCGTCTCTTGACAAGCGCCTTTAATATCGGCTCGGTAGACGAGGTGCTATTAGAAAAGACTTATATATCCGGCACAAAAGCAGCAAAAGAATTCTGGAAGGCAATGTTCGGCGAAGAGCATATCATTGACAATCGCAGTCATAAATGGATTACTCGAGAAGGGTTCGAATCTGAAATCCCCGCCTCGTCCGCAACCGCAAGCCCTAAATTGGACGATGTTGAAAAGACGCCGGAGAAAGCGAAGACGGCGCCCGAAGATACTGAGAAACTCACAATACCAAAGACATATTTCGGAAGAGATGGAAATGCGCTCGATTTTGTCGTCTGCAGTGCGCTCGATGAGGCTGTAGATGTAGATGGAGAAGGTTTTAGGGTGCTTACCGCGGGAAGCAGTGACGGCCGGGAAGGGTATGATGTCGTTATGAGCATTGCGGAATATGTCGAACGCACCGGCAAGAAGGTCCGCGCAAAAGTTATAATCACAGATATCGACCCGCGCTTAGTTGAAATTGCAAGAAGTGGGGTTTATAAGAGAGAGGCTGTAGCAAGTCCTTTAAGAGAAAATGATCTCGATTGCCTCGATCCCGATAGGATGGCCCTTAGACACAGCCGCTTCTTCACTTCGGTAAATAAAGATAGTGTTCGCTTTATGGATGCCGATACGCTTCGCGATAAGTACGGTATAGAGATAGAATTCCGCCCCTTAGATATACTGGATTCAGCGGCAGTGCAAGAGCTTGCAGAAAACGGAAGGTTTAATCTCATCATCGCAAGAAATATCAAGTATCAAAAAGGGTTTGAATCCCATGAATGGGTAAAAATTAAAGGTTATGACGAAACCTTTCTTGTGAATCTTCACCGGCTCTTAAATGAGAACGGCATGGCAGAGATAGCTTATAGCAACATTAAGAGACGTTATGAGGGCGAATTGGCCTTGGCATTATGCGGTGTTCTGCGAAGAGAAGATATCAAGCCTGGTGAATTAATAAAAAGATATTTTGACCCTGTGCCCCACTACTTACCCATACAACTGCTATTTGGGCAAAAGATAGCGCGCGCGCTTATCAATGCGTTACGGGCCGAAGGCCTCGGCGGTGTTGAAAGAGTGATATCGGAGAGGCTGACAGACGCTATCGATGAAATGGCAGTATATGCGTTTAAATACTCAGACCTAAAATACACAGTAGCCTTTATGATGTTTTTATTGAACGAAGACCTGGACTTCATGGAAAGGTACTGGATATTCAGTTGGCTTAGGTTAACGCCGGCATTACGCTCGCATGAATATCCGTTCTTCTTAATAGAGATTTTGCACAGCGCCTCTTCATGTTTAAATGAAGAAGGATACAATAAAGTGCATGATGAGATAACCAGGGTCCCCTCTGCCTTCCGCCTAAAAGAAGAAATATACAGGCATAATTGGAACAGAGAACTGCTTCTACTCCTGCAGCAAATTGTGGTCATGTACTTTGTCGGCAATGCCCGCATAAGAAAGGGGCTGGTTATAGAATTATGGCGTTACTTCTTAGGGCGAGAACCGAAGATGCTTATAAATTTAATAGATGAGTTTGAGAGGATCAAGCCATACTACGATATAGAGCAGAATCCTGATACCCGACAAAACAGGGAGATGGTAGATAGGTCCATTACCGGTCTCCTGACGCAGAAGGGGAGGGTTCTATTCGAATGGGGAATCGCTCGTAACGGCTGGTTAATCGTGCAGATATTCTACCATGAAGAGATCGAGGCCGTCATGCAGCTCTTAGCCGCTAAAGAGCCTGCAGGATACAGGGGGATCATAAGCGCCGTCTTAAACAGATGGGCAAGAGATGAAGAATTCAGGGAAACAACGAAGAAGTTATTGGGTAAGCAAGGAGATCAACCGGTAGGCAGGCCTGATGATATGTACCTGCACGATGTGGTCGCTACCGCCTTCCAATTGGAGCTTATGCTCCACCACGGCCTTATGCGCATCGATGACTTAAGCGAGGATGAAAGGAGGTTCTACGACTGCGCGAAGGGCTTAATACATGATAACAGGCATAGTTACTTCGGCAAGCTCTTCTTCGATAACGCATATAGGCGCCAAGAGATCAACAGGGCTGTCTCAGAAGGATTCAGATTCAAGGTAGCCGCGACCACTGAATCTCAGACTGACCAGAACGAGGGCGCAGCTCGAGTGAGCCTGCCTATTATAGCAGACAGATTAAACGCGAATGTCAACGAGGGCTTCCTTGAGGCGCTGGAGAAAAGGGATGCATCTTATATCCAGAGAGAGGCGCTTAGGCAAGAGAAGAATGGCGCATCGTACTTAGATGTAAATATCGATCTTCTCGCTGCCAGCCTTGATCTTTCATCGTTAGCGCGAATAATGGCATGGTTAGTCCGCATTATAGAAGAGGTGGTGGATGTTCCGCTATTAATCGATAGCTATTCCGCTGATGTGCTTGAAGCCGGAGTCCTGGCGGCAGAGAAGAAGGTCTTTATAAATTCTCTATATTTGAATAAGGAGAAGATGGCGAGATTTCTGCCGCTATTAAGAAGGAAGAATGTGGGCGTAGTAGCGCTCGCAAGCTCACAGAAGAGAACCAACACACGCCCGCTAATGGCGAAATCGGCCGTAGGAAAGGTTAAGGCGATAAGAAAAATCTTGGACGCCGTAGAAGATATTGTCCCGCCCGAGGATATAATTGTAGACCCTGCACTACAGGCCATGGTTGGAAAAATCGATGATCTTATGGAGCGGGTCAAAGATATCCCTGAATTAAAGGTCTCGTTTATTCCCGTCCTGGAAGCGATAAAAAATCTTAGGGAATCCTCTCCGAATATAAAGATCACAATAGGTTTAGGCAACATCTCTTATGGGCTTCCTTTTAGAAGGATGATCAATAGGGTATTTTTGGCTATGGCTATGGCATGCGGCCTGGACGTGCCGGTAGCAGATGTGCATGATAGGAAGATAGCCGCAACATATGAGGCGGCATCTATCATTCTTGCGAATTGGGAGAGATTCGAAGAGATGCTCCAAGAGAGCGATAGCATACCAGTAAATCCTGAAGTGTTAAATGAGTTTGTTAAGCTCTTAAGCCCTGAGTTCCAGCCTACAGGTGAAGACCTCTTTAATAGGACGCTTATCCCGATCGCAATTGTTAAAAGGTCCTTGGAGGAAACAACCAAAATTGGAGAGCCATGGTATACCTTATCACCCAAGAAAGGGCCGTCTATAGACAGAGAAGACAGCGAACTAAGGACTATTGAGCTGATAGTGTTAGGCCTTTTGGGAGAGGTTTCATGCAATGAATTTCGGCCGCGACGGGGTGCGCCATTTCATTCTAGCTCAATTACAAGCGTTCTGAGAACCGCTGAGAGGAGAAACAAGGTCCATCTGTGGCACTTGGAAGCGTCTTATAAATTATTCTTAAATGACGAATTACTGGAGGACGAAAAGGATTTTCTCTTTAGATTCTTAAAAAGACAGCAAAAGAACGCCGATCCAGAGATCGCACAAGCGGCTGTGAAGTATTGTAGAGAGATGGAAGAAAAACTCATGCCTGAATTTATCCGAAGAGACATCATACGAAGAAGGGCTGAAGGCGCTGAAATAGCCCGCATCCATAACCCCCTCTATAATCCAGATGATCCCGAAGACCTACCTTTTCGCGATATGCCGTTTGACCAATTCGAGACTGCCGCAAGAGGCTGCATCGGCATCAAGCCAAAAATCCAACCCAACGGCACCCTCAGGTGGCTCCTTGCGCCCGAGAGCGGAGGGTTGGTGCCGCATCAGGTTACATGGCGCGAGAAAGAACCTGTCGTGCCGCAAAGCCCTGAGCCTGTCGAAGGGGACGGAGGCGGGGACAAAGCCGCGGATAAGGCAAGTAGCGGTACGCTCACCGATGTACTGCAGGGGAGAAGATAC
>JABMRJ010000014.1 GCA_013202745.1 Candidatus Omnitrophota bacterium | reverse complement strand
GCTCCGCGAGCCGTAGTAGGCGAGTCCTCCACCCCCTCCTAAAGGGATTTCACTCAATATCCGGAGTCTTCTAAATTCCGCGAGCCGTAGTAGGCGAGTCCTCTGTAATCCCCCCCGCCTTGACTTATTATAATATCAAGGGTATTATATCTTATATGAAACGTTATGAACTGGTAGAACATACATCGGATATCGCCATAAAGGTTTACGGTGAGAGCCTCGCGGATCTCTTTGTAAACGCCGCGTACGGTATGTTCGATATAATAGCGGATCTAGAAGGCCTTAAACCCTCAACCTCTGTAAAGATAGAACTGGAGGCGGCAAACGCAGAAGAGCTCTTAGTCTCTTGGCTCGATGAACTTATATATAATTTTTATACTAAGTATATCATCTTCTCAGAATTTAAGATATATGGTCTAAATGATACAAAAGTGAGCGCCGAGGCCTTTGGCAAGCACATAGGTGAAAATAGATCCAGACTCAAGACCGAAATCAAGGCCGCAACTTATCATGGTTTAAGGATAGAAGAAAAGAACAAAATATATGAAGTGCAGATTATATTTGATGTATAACTCAAAACTCCTGACTAAATATGTATCAAGGTAAGTTAGAAAAAATCGACGATTACAGGTGGCGCCTCCCAAAGACAAGTGGCATGCGCGTCCCCGGCCTCATCTACGCCGACGAGAATCTTCTTAAAGACATATTCCGCGATAAGGCGATGGAACAGGTAGCCAATGTCGCCTGCCTTCCGGGGATCTTAAAATATTCACTTGCAATGCCCGATATCCACTGGGGGTACGGCATGTGCATAGGCGGTGTTGCAGCAACAGATATTGACAATGGAGGCATTGTTGGACCAGGTATGGCGGGTTATGACCTGAATTGCGGAGTACGTTTAATAAAAACGAATTTGACTTTGAGAGAAGTGCAATCGAAAATCAAAGATTTAGTCTACGGTCTTTACAACGATGTCCCTGCCGGACTTGGATCAAAAGGTGACATAAGGGTGAGTGTCGACGAAGAAAAAAAGCTTTTAGTGCAAGGCGCAAAATGGGCAGTCGGTAAAGGCTATGGAAAAAAAGAAGATTTAGAATTTACAGAAGAAAATGGTGCAATGGAAGGCGCTGATCCGAGCAAGGTTTCAGCAAGGGCCCTTGAAAGAGGTAAGCACCAAGCAGGGACCCTCGGCTCCGGAAACCATTTTTTAGAAATTCAGGCTATAGATCAGATTTATGATCAAAAAGCAGCGCAAGTATTTGGTTTAAATGAGGGCCAGATTACAATAATGATTCACTCAGGCTCAAGAGGATTTGGTTATCAGATCTGCGATGAATACTCCAGAGACATGATCAAATGCCTTAGTAAATATGGTATCAGCGTTCCGGATAGACAACTTGCTTGCGCTCCAGTAAAATCTGAAGAAGGAAGAGCCTATTTAGGGGCTATGAGATGCGCCGCTAATTATGCATGGGCAAATAGGCAATGCCTTATGTATTTGACAAGAAAGACATTTGAGAAGATATTTGGAAGAACTGAAAAAGATTTGGGTATGGATCTAATATATGATGTTGCGCACAATATAGTAAAGGTCGAAAAGTACACAATTGATGGAAAAGAAAAACTCTTATGCGTCCACAGAAAAGGTGCGACACGGGCTTTTCCGCCAGACCATCCGGAATTGCCTGAGAAATATAAGTCCATAGGGCAACCTGTCATAATTCCCGGCGACATGGGGAGGAATTCATTTCTCTTGGTCGGAACAAAAAAAGCAGAAGAGAGCTTTTATAGCACCTGTTTTAGTGGCGATACAAAAATTCTTACCGATAAAGGTATTGTAAGCTTAGGAGAGATATACGAGTTTAATAAATTAGGATTAACTTATACTACGCCTTCAATTAATAAGGATACACTTTCTATTGAATGGGAGCCAATTTTGGGTGTGAGCAAAAGAAATGCTCAGACTGTAAGAGTATCTATTTCACAAACTAATAGATCTATGTTGAGTACCGTAGATACAAGCACAGACCATAAATTTTCTGTTTTCGACAATGCCGAGTTAAAATTTGAAGAAATAGAAAAGATTTTATATAGTCAAAAAATGACTTGTGTTTTAGATAGCATAAAAATTCCATGGAGATTGCATTATCCTAGACTATCTTTTTTAATAGGTTCACTTGCTACAGATGGTTATATTGAAAATAAAAAGAATAAAAGGGTTGTTTTTACTCAGAAGAAAAGCAACAATAAGTTGGATTTTATAAATTATGTTAGATCATCTTTTAAGATAGCATATGGGTACGAATTAAGAGAAGGAAGGACAAAATTTGCTGGCGGCATGATAAGAGGTAAATTAATGATGGGAACGGCTACAGATTTTACAAGCAGCCGCCGTAATTCCGCGGAAGAGATATTCGCCATATTTGAAAATTTGCAGACATGGGTTTTAGGACTGAACGAAATAAGTACGTTTAATTTTTTAGCCGGCATCATAGATGGCGATGGCACTTGCAATCCAAAGCGTAATATTATACAAATATTTAACAGCGACGAGAAAGTAGTCGGCGCTGTTGTTTTAGCCTGTTTAAAATTGGGAATCTTACCATATATTTCTATTCAACGAAACAATTGCTATATAATACAGATTTCAGAGAATCTGGAGGAGATTTTAAAATTTACTAAAAGAGTCAAATTTTCAACGTATAATCCAAAGTATGGAAGCAAATTATTTTCCGTTCGCCAGCTGTTCACAGAAAACTGGAACTCAAATAATATAAAATGGCCTTTTAAACCAAAAGCAGATAGAAATAATCTTATGGAGGCCGACAAAATTAAGAAGTTTTTAGCTTTGCACTCAAGTTCTAGATATAATGTAACAAGAATAATCAAAGCGCTTAATTCTCCTTTAAGAATGCAACGAGTAAAAAAAATAAAAGATTTAGGTATTAATGAATTATACAATATCGAAATCAAAAATAATCACAATTATTTTGTTTTTACAAAGACATTTATTCCTGTTCTAGTAAAGAATTGCCATGGGGCAGGACGTCTTATGTCAAGGACGGCCGCTATTAAGGCATGTCAAGGCCGTTCCATATCAAGGGAGTTGGAGAAGAAAGGCATAATCGTTATGGCCGCGGGCCGTGGAACATTAGCCGAGGAAGCGCCTGAGGCCTATAAGAATGTAAATGATGTAGTCCATGTAGTCCATGAAGCCGGCATATCAAAAAGAGTATGCCGTATGCGGCCCTTAGGGGTTGTGAAAGGATAGATCATGCTTGATATAAAATTTATAAGAGAGAATACAGAGGCGGTAGAGAAGGGAGTAAAAGACAGGGGATTGAAGCTCGATTTAAAGAAGCTTCTTTCGTTAGATGCTGAAAAGAGGAAGTTTATCACTGAAGTCGAAGATATGAAGAGCAAGAAAAATACCGCATCACAGGAAATAGGCAAACTGTTAAGAGAAAAGAAAGATGCCAGCAAGCTTAAAGCCGAAATGAAGGCATCTTCCCAAAAAGTTAAGGAAATAGACACAAAAGTGGGGGATATAAACGATACATTGCAGAAAATGCTACTAGAAATCCCAAATATTCCAGATTCTTCAGTGCCAGTAGGGCCGGATGGCAGATCTAATAAAGTAGTCAGGAAATGGGGAAAGCCAAGGAAATTCAACTTTAACACTAAGAACCATATAGAGTTAGCAGAAGAATTGGATATAATAGATTTTGGCCGAGCAGCGAAGATATCGGGTGCCGGGTTTGCCCTATATAAGGGACTTGGCGCTAGGCTGGAGAGGGCACTCATTAATTTTATGCTGGATATCCATACGAAGAAGCATGGCTACAAAGAGGTCTTTCCGCCATTTCTAGTAAATAGAAAATCGATGACAGGAACAGGCCAGCTTCCAAAACTGGAAGAAGATATGTACCGCTTAAAGGATGACGACCTCTTTCTGATACCGACTGCCGAGGTGCCGGTTACGAATATGCACAGAGATGAGACCATAGACGAAGCGGATCTGCCCATCTACTATACTGCGTATACGGCCTGCTTTAGGAGAGAGGCGGGTTCTTACGGGAAAGATACAAGGGGATTGGTAAGGGTCCACCAATTCGATAAGGTAGAACTAGTGAAGTTTGTAAAGCCGGAGACCTCTTCTGATGAGCTTGAAAAATTATTAAAAGATGCCGAGGCGGTTATACAGCTTCTAAATATACCGTACAGGGTAGCCGTCCTCTCAACGGGCGACATGAGTTTTGCAGCGAGTAAATGTTATGATATAGAGATATGGGCCCCAGGCACTGATGCATGGCTTGAGGTATCGAGCTGTTCTAACTTTACAGATTTTCAGGCAAGGCGAGCAAATATAAAATACAGACCCAAGGATTCCAAGAAGGCCGCGTATATCCATACGCTAAACGGTTCAGGCGTTGCGCTTGCAAGGCTTGTTGTGGCGATCATAGAGAATTACCAGGAAAAAGACGGCAGCATAACCATACCGGAACCCTTAAGACCATATATGGATTCCATGGATGCGATAAGGTTTGTCTGATATGTTAGCCAAGATATCGAAATTCATAGTAGGCGTTCTATTAATCCCTGTGGTAATAGGGATCACCGCCGCATTTTTCAATAGCCTAAAGGATATAGGCGCCTTGAGCAACGGGTGCGCAAAGATATTTTTAAAAGGCGTCATATTATATGTTGTAATCCATCTTTTTATATTCAAGCCGATGTATATATATACCGTCGGGCATGAACTGATGCATGCTATAGCTACATGGATATGCGGAGGCGGGGTTAAGTCTATCCAGGCATCCAAAGAGGGGGGACAGGTAGAGACGACAAAATCTAACTTCTTTATATCATTGAGCCCTTATTTTATACCGCTATATACCGTGATACTGGTATTTCTTTATTTCGTTATACCGTTTTTTATAAAGATACCGGGATTGAAGACTATATTCTTCTTCCTGACAGGTGTGACGCTTTCACTCCATCTCATATTTACAGCAGAGGTATTGAAGATTAAACAGCCGGACCTTATTAATACAGGATATCTCTTCTCTGTAGTGCTGATATATATAGTGAATATAATGCTTGTCGCATTCTTGATATGCCTTCTCTTTAAGGGAGTTAAATTTGAGACGTTTTTTTACAACACATACGTAAATTCTAAAAATATATACATTAGGGTAGTCAAACAGCTCTTTTTCGTATAAAATATTACATATGTCACTCGTTTTGCGGAGGAGTGGCTGAGTGGCCGAAAGCGGCGGTCTTGAAAACCGTTGTACCTTCGCGGTACCGTGGGTTCGAATCCTACCTCCTCCGCCACGTTCGCCAAAGGCGAACGTGATCCTGAGCATGCGACCAAAGGAAGCATGCGAAGGACCTTTCTCGAGATTCGAAGCGAAGGACCTTTTTTATAGGCTCAAACACTTCATTAAGGCTACCAGCTCTTATTTTTGTCTGGAGCGGGAGGGGAGGATTTTGAGTTGTGCGCGGTATTTGGCGATGGTGCGGCGGCTGACGGAGATGCCCCCCTCTTTAAGAGAGAGAGCGATCTTTCGGTCGGTTAACGGAGTCTCCCCGTCTCGTTTTTCTATTAGGCCCCTTATTCTCGCTTTGATGGCCCTGGATGAGTGAAGCTCCCCGTTCTCCTGTCTGACCCCGGGATTCAGGAAATACCGCAACTCAACGATACCATGAGGTGTCTCGAGGTATTTGTTGGTCATGGCCCTGCTAATGGTAGATTTATGCTTCCCGATTCTTTCTGCTATTTGCTCTAAAGTCATCGGTTTAAAACCAGCCACCCCGTTGTCTAAAAAATCTTTTTGGACATGGACTATCTCTTCGATCACCTTCTGAGTGGTTTCTCTACGCCTGGATATAGCATCGATCAATAAACGGGCCGCCCCAAGCCTCTCTCTTAAATACTCTTTAGCGTCTTTGGGGGTATCTTTTTGTTTTATCATCCGTTTATATTTATCATTAATGACAAGACGGGGTAATTCCCAATCATTGAACACAACCTCATAGCGCTTCTCCTCTTTCCTTAATATAGCATCCGGTATTAAGCGAACAGTTCTTTCCGGGTTAAAGGAACAGCCGGGCTTGGGCTCCAGGCGGGCTATCTCTTTTATCGCCTCTTTGATCTTTTCAAGGCGGACTTTTAGTTTTTGGGCAATATATTTGTATCTTTTATTCTTAAGATAGGGTAGAAACTTATCTACAATTTTATAAGCAAGAGATTTATTATCACCCTTTGCCCTTAACTGCAATAAGAGACACTCTCTTAAGTCCATAGCACCTACACCGACAGGGTCAAAGGTCTGAATCAAGGATAATACTTTCGAAGCTTTCAAGGGAGTGCTTTCAGTAGATCTAGCAACATCTTCTATAGAGCAGTTTAGGTAGCCATTATCGTCTATATCACCTACGATTTCCTCGCCGATCCTACGGTCCTCCCCGGATTCGGCGAGAAGATGGAGTTGTCTTACGAGATGTTCTTGAAGGGTAAGAGGTTTGGTTATGAGGCTCTCTGTGTAATTTCGCTTCTCTTCATCGCCGGCAGAACGCGGTGCCGCATTCTCCCTTTCCAACAAAGGGTTTTCTTCGATCTGCTGCTCTATGTGTTCTTTTAGTTTAAGAAGAGGCATCTGTAAGAGGTGAATACCCAGCCTCATTCGGGGAGTCAGCTTTAATTTATAGATTAATTTATGGACGAGTTTCAGTTCAAGCGGCATTTTTCTCAGCCCTCAACTATCAGTCTTCAGCAAATTTTATTATATAACCAATTTTCTGATTTGGCAAGCAACATCTGTGCCAGCAAAGAAAAAAGATTGACAATGTTAACGGAATGTGGCAAAATATTACTCCCTACCGAAAGGGACGATTATGTTTGCAAAGAATCTCAAAAGACTTCGAGAGAAAAATAATTTAACCCAAGAGGATTTAGCAGACAACCTGGTGGTTTCGCGCCAGGCTATTTGTATGTGGGAGAGGGGCAAAAGGACACCGAAGGGCGGTAATGAAGGCCAGACCTAATGTCAAGTATGTGATAAAGCAGAGAGCCAAAAATGGGAATATCCTTTGTATGGAGGTAGAGGCCAGCCCAATTAGAAGAAGAGGAAAGATAGTCGGACTACTGGGGATTATGAAGGATATCACAGAATACAAGAAGGCCGAAAAGAAGATAAGGACGGAGAAGAAGAAATCAGAAGATCTAATAGGTAAGCTAAATACCGCCTATAAAGAACTTAAAGAGACCCAGGATGAGCTTATCAGACGGGAGAGGATGGCTACAGCAGGAACCTTCGCTGCAGGCATAGCCCATGAGGTGAGAAACCCCCTGGTCAATCTGTCCATGTCGGCCGAACAACTAAGAAAAATCATTAAACCCAATAATCCCAAGTTCAAACATATCGATATCATCAAAAGAAACACAGATAGGATCAATTTTTTGATTACCGAACTTTTAAATTGTGCCCGGCCGTCAAGGCTTAATCCTCATCCGTGTAATATGCACAAAATATTAGGAAGTATAATTGAGACTATGAATAATAAAATAAGGTTACAAAAGGTAAAAGTTGTTAAGAATTTCACCCATAAGTCGCCCATATTAAAACTGGACCGAGAATACATGGAGCGGGTCTTCTTGAATATAATCAACAATGCTATCGATGCTATGTCCAAGGGGGGCAAATTGACTATAGTGACAGAGTTTAATGGAGAGTCTTTTATGATAAAGATTCAGGATACCGGCAAGGGTATACCTCAAGACGATATTATGAGGATCTTCGACCCGTTCTTTAGTACCAAGCAGGAGGGAGTAGGATTAGGTTTAACTATATGCTATGGGATTATCGCCAGCCACGGCGGTACTATAGAGGTAGAAAGCAAGCCAAAGAAGGGTTCTACTTTTACAATCTCTTTACCTCACCACCACCACCCCCCCCCCCCCCCGCGGGGGGGGGGG
>JABMRJ010000195.1 GCA_013202745.1 Candidatus Omnitrophota bacterium | reverse complement strand
TATAAGTCTACATTATATTTGACGATTTGTCAAATTCTTTTTGAATTTTAGTAAAGAACTAAGTTAACAATAAAAAGTGACCACCTTTTATTCTCTTAACAAATTGTGTTAAATGCGTAACTTATTACAAATACAGGTGTAAGATACCTTTTGATGGGTATGCTATGTTAGTATATTTGACTATTTATCAAAAGCACTTGACAAATCTGCAAGGATAGTGTATACTTATCTTGCATTGAAAAAGGATCTTTCCGATTTACTTAGTTTCATTCTTTAATAGGGCGCACTATTAAAGATGAAGAGCCGGGCCGCGGCTAATTGAACTAGTTCAAAGGCCCGGCTCATTTTTTTTATTATCTTAGTTCTTTAGTTAATAAAGCCAGAGGTAAACGATGTCAGTATCAAGCCGATATAAGAGGAAGTACGACAGGTTGTATGCGCCCTTTAGCATCAGGATCCTTACCTATAATCATGAAAGGCTGGATCCGGTCTGCTCAACAGCAGCAGTCGGCGCGAATATCTCGCCAAATGGAATATCCTTCACCTATCCGAATATCCTTGATAGGCACGATCACATAAAGGTATTAATAAATAATATAAACGGATTTAAAAAGGAACTCATGGTGAACGCCAAGATAGTCTGGTTTGAAAATAGAGATGTGATATCAAGGCGCTACGGTGCGAGAATTGTAAAGATTAACCCCGAAGACAAATATCTTCTTATAAAACATATCAGAAATTACGGAGGTAGAGATGAAATGTTTCCTGGCGACAAAAAAAATTAAATTGATAAGATCAATCTTTGCAATAACACTGTTGTTTGTATTTATCGCGTTTTTTCATGGCATGCCCGTCTTGGCTAAAGAGAAAATGGTAGAATTTACAGCAAAGGCATCATCCACGTATGGTAACTACCCGAAGTATGGAGCTGACAAAGTGGCCGACGGGGACATTAATACATTCTGGGTAGGCGGAAGAGGTGAAGCAAGCTGGTGGATAGGATTTGAGTTTGAGAAGACTGTATATTTAAAGGAGACAAGGATCTGCTGGTACCCCTCAGCATATTATGCGCCGGATAATTACGACATACAAATTTCTGAAGACGGCATCGATTGGGAAGATATACACACAGGCCTTGTGGCAGAGTATGGCTCTAATGCTGATGTGCAGGAGATAGGCCGTTATGCTAAATATATGCGCTTCAATATAAACAGCGTAAGAATCATAAAAAGGAATGGTAGGAAAATAAGGTACTACCCGGCCATAAAAGAGGTAGAAGCGTATGCCGGTGTATATGTACCGCACAGCTTAAGGTTTCAGGGGAGGCTGATGGATTCTGCCGATGTTATGCTTGATGGGGAATTTGAAATAACATTTAGGTTATATGATTCCCAAAGAGGCGGAATACCCGCTTGGGAAGAGACGCAAAATAATTTGTATATCGAAAGAGGGCTGTTGGACGTTGAGCTTGGAAGTGTCATACCGATAGATCTTTCATTTGATAGGCAGTACTGGCTTGGGATAGAGGTCGAATCTGATGGTGAGATGGCCCCCCGTTTTAAGATGACGAGTGTTCCATACGCCCTGTGTTCAGAGGAATAAGGAGCTTTAAAATGCGTAATATATCGAAAATAAATAAGATATACACCATCCTGATACTTTTTCTTTTTGTCCCATGTCATCTCTTTGCCGAAACCCATGTCAGCGCACATTATAAGATCAATGTGCCGCGGCTTGTACCGTCAGGCGGCCAGTCTTCCTCAGTGAATTACATGATCAAAAATGCTGTCATCGGGCGCCCTTTTGGCGGATCATCCGAAAGCAACAATTTCAAAATCTACGCGGATTATTTTTATGATATCATCCAACGGCTTTCAATATCACTGAATCCATTATCTTGGCAGTTAAAGTCTATCCCAGGGGAGTCTTTTAAGGTCAGCTTACCAGATGAGAGAATTGTGCTTAAAAACGACGGGAATGTGAGAGAGACTATTAGTATACAGGTAATAGACAGTGCAGGCACGTGGATGGCTGGCGCCAATATAGGCGAAAACACGCTAAATAGATACCTCATGAGCGCCATCTTGACCGATACCGATGTATTGGCGATTGAGCCGGAACACTTCAACGAAACCGGCGCCGAGGATTTAATGCTGGAAAGTACCCCGCAACTTGCGACGGATATAAAGTATGCCAGCACCATTTCTGTTAAAAATGGTGTGTCTATAGCACCTAATGAAGAGAGATATCTCTGGCTTAAATTTGACGCCCCGGCTGCCGATACCACAAATGAGCAGCATGACATATGGGTTATAGTAGGGGCGGAGTTGTCAGAATAAAACTAAAGATGGAGGGAGGTGAATAAATATGAAGAAGCTAATTGCATTGATAGCAATTGCGGTGCTTGCCATAGCAGGCGCAGCAGAGGCATATGCGGCTAATTCTGGTGTCGTAAACGTCACAGTCACCATAGAGAGGTCTGTCAGCATAGATATAGCTGGTGGTCCCTTGAATTTCGGTAGCGTAGCAACAGGCGCGACAGCAGTTTCGTCAAGCCCTATAGTTATCACAAACAACGGAAGCGGTACCGATGAAGTAGTCACGCTGAGCGCTTCTGATCCGGCCGGTTGGACAAACGGAACGCCTGGTGTAGATTCTTACAGGCTTACCTATCAGGTCAGCGAGGACGGACTGGGAGCTACTTGGCAGGCTGCAGGCGATATCTCAGAGACAGTTGCCTATAATGAGGCAAAGAAGCTCTGGATACAGCTTGAAACGCCTACAGCAACAAACGTTACCGTGCAGCAGACCATACCGGTAACGATCACAGCACAGTAATGCACAGAGTATTGATTGCGAAGAGCGGAGCTTGCCTACCGTAGGTAGGCCTGCCTGCCGGCAGGTAGGCTTCCTCGCTCGCAATAGAAGGAGGCGAAAGAGCTATGAAAAGGATAATACCTGTATTTATATGTACGGTTCTCCTAATGACCAGCGCTGTATACGCAATGGGCCTGAGCACTACCTTCGGCCGTGTAAGGGTAGATAATCTAATGGCAGGCCAGAGATACAGCATGCAAAGAGACGGAGATGCGCCGTTTATAATAAAGAATACGAGTAATTTTGAATTGAAATTGAAGATGGATGTCGTGATCCCCAGTGAGAATGAACTTGTAGAAGGTTACGAAGCCATCCCCGATGCAGGTTGGATAAACGTGCAGGGAGATAGCTTTAATTTACCACCGGAAAGCGATTTGTCGACAGATATCATCATAACCGTCCCGGACGATGATATATATAAAGGAAAGAAGTACCAGGTATATATATGGTCACATACAGAGGGAGGGGCTATCGCGGTCGGCTTGAAGAGCAAGCTGCTCATATCGATAGCTGAATAGATATGAAGAAGATACTATCCATTTTATTTATGTTTATATTCCTGACGGCTCCAGCATTGGCGCTCGATGAGGATTTCTTTGAGATTAAGGTAACCATCAATAAGGTCCCGAGCCTTTCCAACTTCTATCCGGCAGACGGAGATACGGTCACAGAGGGTGACACCCTAAATATAGGTGTAGAAGCGGATGATCCAAATGACGACTCACTTGAATATAAGTTTTACATAAACGGAGAGGTAGAGCGCGACTGGGGTCTAATCCCGACTTTTACATATACCCTTACGTCAGATGAAATAGGCCTAAACACCATAAGAGCAGAGATTACAGACGGCATGGAAGTAATAGAGACAGATGAAATCGAGATATATGTATTTCGGGCTTCACCGGGTTTCCCGGATGAACAGTAAGGAGAAGCTGTTATGAGGCGAGTGGTTATAATATTGATCATTTTATCATTATTAATGTCTGGGGTGGCGCAAGCCGCAGAGCCTTCCCCTGACAGCGGGGTAAGCAGCGGTGCTGCTTCAATGCTCGGTGAATCTTTCCAGACAGACCTTGCTACAGGCGCAGCCACTCTTAGTATACCTATAACAGTACCCCCTGGAAGGAAAAACATGCAGCCGAAGATAGCGTTATCATATTCCTCAAATAACTCAAATGGTATCTGCGGTGTAGGCTGGACAATCCCTTCCAATTATATACAGCGCTCTACAAAGAAAGGCCTTCCAAAATACGACAATACTGACACATTCTTATTTTTATCAGGAGGGTCTAATGCAGAATTGGTAGATATAGGCGGCGGTGAATACAGGGCAAAGATCGAATCTGCTTTTATGAAGTATATATATGATGAGCAGGGTTCTACCTGGTCAGTCTCCGATAAATCCGGCACAAAGTATATATTTGGCGCATCTGCCGCATCAAGGCTCTCAAACGGCGCAGATATCTATAGCTGGTATCTTGATAGAGTAGAGGATGTCCACGGCAATTATATTACCTATATGTATGAAAAGCATACAGATGGCCAGATCTACCTTAAAGAGGTCTATTATACAGGCGGAACAGGCATAGGGCCGGATAAGAGGGTAGATTTCAATTATGTAGATGGAAGAAGTGACAAGCTCTATAGTTACAGGAGTGGATGGAATATAAAGACAACGAAACGGCTTTCTTCTATACATATCTACTTAAGCGGCAGTCTCCTGTGGCGTTATGAACTGGCATATCAGACGAGTCAGGATACGGATCGTTCGCTTTTAAACACAATTACAGTATACGATAAAGACGGAAACTCTCTTCCTCCTAAGAGTTTTACTTATCAGAGGCTAGATTAATGGATATAAGGCGAGGTTTCACATTCAAGGGTAAATTGGCGGTATGGTGCCTGATAGCACTCCATCTTGTCATGGTTACGCCAATTACGGAGATTTTACCCATAAAAAAGGAAGTACTTATCCCGGAAGCCGAAGCGCAGATTGTAAATACCGCCCCTGTGATATATAGCTTAAACGGCCAATTGCTTGACGAGATAGGGATTGCGAGCCTACCTACCATAGAGGAAGGGGAGACATTTCTCGTAGAGCCCGGCATCTACGACCCTGATGGCGACAACTTTAACGTGGCATTCGGCACCATAATAAAGATTTTAGAAGATCTATCCGAGTTGCCCATAGAGGCAAGTGAATTTAGCCAGACAGGCGCCTGGCAAACCACTCTTCAGGACCAGGGCAGTTACAAAACCGCGCTGACCGCAACTGATTCAAGAGGCGCTGTATCTACAAGAGAGGTCTTCTTTAGCGTTGGGGACAAATACGAACCGCCCAGCGTTGATGTATCTCTAAGCAGTAACTCTGTTAAAGCGGGTGAGGCATTCAATATCACGGTCGATCTTAATATGCCCGAGACAGCAGCGCAGGAAGGGGAAGACGAAGTCATAACAGAGCCGGAATTGCCTGTAAATTACTATCCTTCCGGAGGGGTTCCGGGTGATACTTCAGAAAACCACGAAATCACATATAATGGCTCCACCCGCTTGAGGACAGACGTAAAGAGATTCGGTACTTCATCTCTATATGTATCTGATTATGGAGAGGGAGTAAATGTGCCGGATAGCCCAGACTGGCAATTCGGAGGCGGAGACGGGAATTTTACCATTGATTTTTGGTTCACTCCTAACACAAACCACCCAGCCGACCAAGTTCTTTTTCAACAGTGCGCGGATGCTTCTAATTTAACAGGCTGCGAAATACTTTACTCAAGTAATCAAGTCCGCTTTTTAATAAGGGTTGGCGTTTCGGCTGTTGTAGATACATACTCCGGCCCTCCGCTTGGTGGAGAGTTCAAAGCGGGGACATGGTATCATGTAGCCATAGTAAGAGGGTGGAACGGCAATGCAAATGACTGGGCCTGTATATTAGACGGAGATTCCACTTTTGCTGCTACCGCAACAGGCAATTCGACAACTGTTCCTGATAGAGAAAATGATTTGTGGGTAGGATATGGCAATCATTCAGGACCTGGTGATACGTATTTTAATGGCTGTATAGATGAATTTAGAGTCTCTGATGTGGCTCGCTGGACATCAGACTTTACCCCTCCGGCTGATTGTTATACAGACATAGATCAGTATACGAAGCTTCTTCTTGAGTTCGACATTACACAGGATATGGTTACGCAGGAAGAGCAAGGAGGTGGCGAAGTTATAATATTACCCCTGCCTGTAAACTACTATCCTTCCGAAGGGATTCCGGGTGACGCCTCAGAAAACTACGAAATCACATATAATGGCTCTACGCGCCTCAGGACAGACGTAAAAAGGTTCGGGATATCATCATTATATGTGAGAAATCCCGGAGAAGGTGTAATAGTGCCCGGCAGCTCGGACTGGGATATCGGAAAGGGGGATTTTACCATAGATTTATGGGCAAGAGCAAAAGAGCTTTCAGGTGATTCCGCAAATGGCCTCTGCTCGTACACATCCCAGGGATATGACGGATGGTCTATTGAGGTCGTATTTAGCGGAGGATATAGCTATCTTGCATTCCATTACGGCGTAGGCTCTTACATGACCACTATAGGCGGGCCTGACAGGGTTGGTTTAGCCCCTGCCGTAGTCATAGACAAGTGGTACCATATAGCAGTCACCAAGGAAGGTACAACGTTCAGGCTATTCATAAATGGAAAACTAATCGAAAGCAGAGAAGTCTCCGCCACCTCCCCGCCAGTAGTAGATAATCTAATAATAGGCGGAGCCAGAAGTCTTGATAATCAAACCTGGAACAACACATATTTTTGGAATGGTTACATAGATGAAGTCAGGATCTCTAAAGGCATTGCGAGATGGACATCAGACTTTACTCCGCAGGTTAGCCGTTATTCAGATATAGATGAGTACACAAAGCTCCTCCTTGAGTTCGATATCCCATATGATGTAGATGAAAAGTATCTTATTCCGACCATCTTAAAAGACGGTATACCCATTGAGGATACATTGGGTATGCCGCAGTTTATATATGGCAACTGCAGCTTTGATAAAAGCTATACGATACAAGAACCCGGCGCCTATGAGATTACCGCTGTAGTGACAGATCAGGCGGGTACCGTGAGTTATGAAGACTCGGTACATATAGAGGTAATTCCTGAATACCAGGATGCCACCGAAAAAGAGGCGCGTAAACCTTTTTCAGGGGATTTTAACGGCGACGGTATGACCGATATCGGCTATGTAGATACAAATACAGGCACGTGGAATGTCTGCCTATCTGAAGGCGGCAGCTTTGGCGTGCCGCAGACGTGGCTTAGAGATTTCGGGACACCTTCAACAAATGTTGTCTTAACAGGCGATTTTAACGGAGATGGTTTCACAGACATAGCATGTGTAGACCCATGGTATCAGCATGACGGATCAGGGATATTCAAAATAAAGTTCTCAACCGGCTCATCATTCGATGACATATATAGCGACGAGGTGCACTCGCCATACACAAAGCAGGTCTTATCAGGCTTTGTAGACAATGCCAATCAAAGCGCTATGCCTTTTACAGGAGACTTTAACGGGGACGGCCTTACGGATGTAGGCTGCTATATTAATGTAACTTATAATGCCACTCACAATGAGGGCGGTTACAAATACGTATCTTTCGCTAAAAAAGACCCGCAAGGAGGCATATACTTTACTGAATTTAAGGAATTAATACAGAACTTCCGCGACTGCATACCCATAGCAGCAGACTTTAACGGAGACGGCTACACAGACTTCTGCGCAAGGCAGGATGGCGATGGAGGTACATGGACTGTTATATTCAATAACGGCAGCGATCTTACAACTGATACCACAGAGATAAGCGATTTTGCTACAGGCGAAGATACCATCATAGGCGACTTTAACTATGATGGCATAACAGACTTAGGATATTTTGATAAGGATCAGGGGAAGATTTACTACCGCTCTTTCAAGGTAGAGTCCTTCGGCCAGACAAATGTCCTCTATTTCGACGGCCTTGAGACAAACACAGAGGACGACGAAGACTTAATCGCCATGGCAGGGGATTATAACGGTGATTCCATACTTGACGCAGCCACATTCAATAAAGAAGGCTTAGGCATGGATAAGTGGACCACAACCCTCCACAATTCCAAACTCCCCGATCTACTAGTAGAGATAGATAACGGCATAGGGGCAACGACAAAGATAGAGTATGAAGTCTCCACAAGCCTCGAGAATAGAAAGCTGCCATTTCCGATAAGGGTAGTTAAAAAGGTCACGAAGTCTGATGGCATGGGCAATGACTATGTTACTTCTTATGAGTATAAAGACGGTTACTTTGAGACAGATTCAAGAGAGTTTAGGGGTTTTGGCTATGTTAGAGTGAGTGACCCCGAAGGCCACTATAAAGAGACTTATTTCAATCAGGACGATACCTATAAAGGAAGGCCAAACAAGGAGGTGACATATGATAAGTATAATAGGAAGATCCAGGAGCTTGATTATAGCTGGGATTCTACTCTGTATCATTCAGGCAAAGTTACATTCGCTTATCTTTACAACAAAGTTTCAACACTTTATGACTACAAGTCAGGTGCATCAAAAGAATTGAGCACATCCTACGAATATGACGAATACGGTAACACCACAAAAGTACGAGAGGAGGGATTT
>JABMRJ010000013.1 GCA_013202745.1 Candidatus Omnitrophota bacterium | reverse complement strand
TAAAGGTTGGAGATGAATTCCAGGTCAGGGTTATAGAGGTAGACCCGCAGGGCAGGATAAATTTAAGCAAGAAACAGGTCCTTGGTGAGTATACAGGGCCGAGAGAGAAGCCCCAGCGCCATGAAAAACGTGGTAGAAGCGACTATAAGAATAAAGGTAGGCGTTAAGAGAAAAGATGAATGCAAGGATCTGCCTCTTCCGGGCTATGCAACGGAAGGCTCGAGCGGTATGGATCTTTACGCCGATGTTGATAGCGAGATCACAATAAAACCGGGTGAGATCAAATTGGTCTCGGCCGGTATTTTTTTGTCCATCCCCATGGGGTATGAAGCGCAGATACGCCCCAGGAGCGGCCTCGCCCTCAAATACGGCATCACATTACCGAATACGCCCGGCACAATAGATTCTGACTACAGGGGGCTCTTGCAGGTCATACTTACCAACCTGGGAAAAAAAGATTTTGTTATAAAACGCGGCGACAGGATCGCGCAGATGGTCTTTAAGAAGGTGGAACGAGCAGAGCTTTGCGAAGTCAGCGATCTCGATAATACGGTGAGATCCTCAGGCGGCTTTGGCCATACCGGGATATGATATGAAGGGTATATTAGAGGCCGTGACCTGGGGTGTTATACAAGGGTTGACGGAATTTATACCGGTAAGCAGTTCAGGCCACCTTGTATTGATACCGCGTTTCCTGGAGATAGGCGCGCCCAATATAATATTTACAATATTTTTGCATGTAGGTACATTGCTGGCCGTTGTCATCTTTTTTAGAAAAGCATTGATCATGCTCTTTACAAAAGAGAGGCGGCTGGGTCTTTTAGTGCTTACATCGACAATACCCATATTTATCTGCGGCCTCTTATTTGCAGATAAGATAAAGATGCTCTTTGATTTACCCAGGTGCGTAGGATATATGCTCATAATAAACGGTGCCATAATCATTATGGCGCATATTAAATCTCGGCTTATCAATGATAGGCCCCCAAAAAGCTATTCATTCTTAAGGACCTTTATCATAGGTATTGCTCAAGCCTTTGCACTCCTGCCGGGCATATCGAGAAGCGGCATTACCATAACGGCCGGTATGTACGGAGGGCTCAACAAGAAAGAGGCATATAGATTTTCGTTCTTTCTATTTGTTCCGGCCATCCTTCTGGCGATTACCTACAGCGTAAAAGAGATGGCTGTAATGGAATATGCCTTTAGCTTCAATATGATAATAGGTACTATTGTCAGCGCCGTCTGCGGTATACTTGCGCTTAAGTTCTTATTATTTATGCTTATGAAGGCCAGGCTTTATATCTTAGGGGTATATTCCGTTATTTTAGGTATCTTTTCCATAATAATATTTTAAGGTGTGATTATGAAACAAGAGAGAATAAATGAGATATGGGCGATATTCTTCTTCGCAATGACTGTAATAGCCTTTGTGAGCCTCTTTACTTTTAATCCATCCGACACCTCGTTCTATACATCAAATCCAAACAGGCCCGTCAATAACTTTGCAGGTGTCGTTGGAGCACATTTTTCCGCCCTCCTCATCTTCAGTCTTGGTAAGGCAAGCTTCGTCATACCGTTCCTTACGCTCATATGGGCAGCGGGCCGATTCATAGGCAGGATCCCGCAGAAGTTTTACGTAAAGGTGCTCGGCGCAGCCGTATTCATAATAGCCTCAAGCTCGATGCTGAGCCTTATGAACCGCTATGATTCGGTCATCAGGTTTTCAAGCGGCGGTATAATTGGGCTCGGTTTCTCAAGTTTTCTTATAAAATATTTTAGCGTCGTGGGCTCTTATATTATACTCTCTACACTGCTAGTCCTTTCCTTGTTACTTGCAACGGAGTTTCTTCTCTTTCCGTTTTTGTTTATCGCATATACCAGGCTAAAATCTCTAACGACTTCGACAAAAAAATCTCCGCTGCCAAAGGAGGCAAGAGAACCTTCTTATGCATTGAAGAAGCCTGTCAAGCCAAAGAGGATCATCATACAGCACGAACCTGCAATAAAGACGGCAATGAGCTCTCTTAAGGCGCTTGCGCAGAATGCCGTTAAGAAAAAGGATGCGCCTATTAAGCCGGTGAAGACGGTTGCGCCTGCTGTGAATAAAAAGAGGGTGGAGTCCAAGAAAGAGGTTATCTCTAAGGCAAGAGACGAGGCAGCAAAGGCCCCTGTAAAGAGAGCGGCAGCAAGCGACTATGTATTACCTTCTCTCGATCTGCTCGATTCACCGCCCCCGGTTTCCGAGAGGGCATTAAAGGAAGACCTTGAGACGAGTGCAAGGATACTCGAGGATACGCTCTCTGATTTCGACCTTGAAGTTAAAGTAGTGAAGATTGAACAGGGGCCGGTCATAACAAGATATGAGCTCGAGCCGGCACCGGGTATCAAGATAAGCCGTATCGCGAACCTCAGTGACAATATAGCGCTTGCGATGAAGGCCCAGTCTGTGAGGATCGAGGCGCCCATACCCGGTAAAGGGACTATAGGTGTTGAGGTCCCCAACTCAAAGTCTGCGCTCGTCTATTTAAAAGAGATCCTCGTATCCAAAGCGTTTAAGGATTCCGAATCGAAGCTTACGATTGCACTCGGCAAGGATATATCCGGTCATTCTGTATTTGCCGATCTCGATGATATGCCGCACCTTTTGATAGCCGGCACAACGGGTTCAGGCAAGACCGTCTGTGTAAACAGCCTCATTGCGAGCCTCTTATTCCGCGCATCACCGGAAGAGCTTAAATTCCTTATGGTCGATCCTAAGATGGTCGAATTGTCCACGTATAATAATATCCCTCACCTCTTATGTCCGGTTGTGACTGAGGCGAAGAAGGTCTCCGCGGCATTGAAGTGGGTAGTGGGCGAGATGGAGAATAGATATAAACTCTTTGCAGAGACTACGGCGCGCAATATAACGATCTACAACAAGAAGGCCGAGCAGGAGAAGAAGGATATCCTTCCATATATAGTCGTAATCATAGACGAACTGGCAGATTTAATGGTAGTTGCACAGCAGGAGATTGAAAGTGCGATAACGAGATTGGCGCAGTTATCGAGGGCGGTCGGTATACATATAGTCCTGGCTACACAACGCCCATCAGTAGACGTAATAACGGGTGTCATCAAGGCAAACTTCCCGGCGAGGATATCCTTCAAGGTAGCATCAAAGGTAGATTCACGCACAGTCCTCGATATGAATGGTGCCGATAAGCTTCTCGGTAAAGGGGATATGTTATTTATAGAACCGGGTACTGCAAAACCGATAAGGGCACAGGGGAGCCTTGTATCAGACGCGGAGATAGATAGGATCGTAGGATTCATAAAGAAGCAGCGAAAGCCTGAATACAGTGAAGGGATACTGAATGACCAGAAGAAGACTTCATTTAAGTCTTTTGAGAAGGATGAGGTATACGAAGAGGCCGTAAAACTTGTGCTCCAGACGAGCCAGGCATCTGTATCTATGCTGCAGAGGCGCCTGGGTGTTGGCTATACACGGGCGGCGCGCCTCATAGACATGATGGAAGATGAGGGTATAGTAGGGCCGTATGCTGGCTCTAAGCCGCGCGATATCCTTATAGAGAATATGGATGAACGCGGACCAAAAGAAGCGGATAATGCAGAAGGTACTGAAACCCAAGAGAGCGAGCTATGAAGAGAAACGAGACGATCGGCGGACGTTTGAAGAAGGCAAGGGAAGCAAAATCCCTGACATTAGAGAAAGCCCATAAGGATCTAAAGATACATCCGCGCATACTGGAGTCGCTGGAAGAAGACAGAATAGACCATTCTATCGGCGAGATCTATGTAAAGGTATTCTTGAAGAGTTATACTAAATACCTTGGCCTGGATCCGAATAAGATGCTCTACGACTATTCTAAAACATCAGACACGTCTTTGAGAGAGAGCGAAAGAGACGCCTTTGCAAAGATCGGCAGCGAGCGAAAGAGCCCGCCGCTTATCATTAAAGACAGATTCAAAAAATCGATATTGCCTATAACTGCAGGACTTGCCCTCATCCTTATCGTATCAATCATAAGCTATGCATCATTCCGCCTTATTGCAGAATTCAAAAACCTCAATGCCAAAAGATCCGCCGCGTCTGAATCTCGTACAGGCCTGCCGGTAGATTCAGGAAAAGCGGCGTTGACCATCCCTGCAGCGGCTACACAGAAGGCGGCCGAAGCCCGACCGGTAACATTGAAAGTGGAGACCACAGACGATGCGTGGCTCAGGGTAAAGTCTGATGGCAATGTCATATTCGTCCAGACATTACCCAAGGGCAGCGTCGAGACGTGGGGAGCAGATGAAGAGCTTGAACTCTGGGTCGGAAGGGCAGAGGCGCTGGAGCTTACCTTAAACGGCAAACGTCTGGGATCACCCGGACGCGGCCGCATACGAAGGCTTATAATCAATAAAAACGGGTTTAAGATAGGGAAGAAATAACCGTCTCTGTCAACCGCCGCCATCAACCATGACAAAGATAGGTATCATCAGTCTTGGCTGTCCCAGGAATCTTGTAGACTCTGAAGTAATGCTGGGGTCTCTAAGAGGCAGGGGTTACGAGATCTCGGAAGATGTCAAAGAGTCTGAGATAGCGATAGTCAATACTTGCGCTTTTATAGAAGAGGCGAAGACGGAGTCCATAGATATCATCCTCGGCCTTATAGATCTTAAGAAGAGAGGAAAGATAAGGCATATCGTAGTCGCCGGATGCCTGCCCCAGAGATATAAGGAAGAGCTTAAGACAGAGCTTGCAGAGATAGACGGGTTCATCGGCACGGGCGACATAGGCAGGATAGATTCAGTCATAGAGGAGATCTTAAAGAAGGGGCACCCTTTTTTAGTATCAAAATCCCCGAAATATATTTACGATCATCTCGCAGCGAGAGACTTCATAACCCCGAGCCACTACACCTACATAAAGATACAGGAAGGCTGCGCAAACAGGTGCAGCTATTGTGTAATCCCGGACATAAGGGGAGATTTGAGATCCAGGCCTATTGAATCTATTCAGAAAGAGGCCGAAAACCTGGTAAAGCGATATAAGGTTTCGGAGCTCAATATCATAGGTCAGGATACGACACACTATGGCCATGACCTCTATGGGAAGCAGTGCATAGCGGAGCTTATGGAATCGATTGCCCGCATAAATAAGGCAGGATGGACAAGGCTCCTCTATACCCATCCGGCCCATTATACCGACGGGTTTATAGAGACGATAAGACGGGAAAGATCGATATGCCGATATTTAGATTTGCCAATACAGCATATAAATGATAAAATTCTTAATAGGATGAATAGGCAGGTTACCGCCGATTCTATCCGTTCTCTTATAGAGAAGCTAAGGAAGCGGATACCCGGACTCGCTATAAGGACGACTGTAATGGTAGGTTTTCCAGGTGAGACAGATTCAGCATTCGCGGAGCTTCTTGCCTTTATAAAGGAAGCAAAGTTTGAAAGGCTGGGTGCTTTTATCTATTCCAATGAAGAAGGGAGCCGGTCATATCGCTTCAAGGACCAGGTCCCAGATAAGTTAAAGAAAGAGCGGTTTGATAGGGTAATGGTGCTCCAGCAGGATATCTCCAAAGAGAATAACCTTGCGGTCTTGGGCCGTACCCTCAAGGTCCTGATAGATGAGAAGGATGGGGATAACCCTGATCTTTATATAGGCAGGACCGAATTTGATGCACCATCTGTTGACGGGTCCGTATTTGTAAAAGGCGAAGGCCTTAAGGCAGGCGATTTTGCGGACGTGAAGATAACCGATACACTTGAGTATGATCTTATGGGGGAATGTGAGTGAATCTGCCGAATAAGTTAACGATATCAAGGATCATACTTACATTCATCTTTATGTTCTTTCTCTTCTCAAAAGGCGCGGCGATGAAATTTTGCGCGCTCATTACGTTTGTTATGGCGTCAGCCACAGATTATTACGATGGAAAGATAGCGCGGGAGCGCAATGAGATCACGGATTTCGGCAAGTTCATGGACCCTCTCGCAGATAAGTTCCTTACGATAGCCGCCTTCCTTGCATTTGTCGAGATGAGCCTTGTGCCTGCATGGATGGTGATATTGATAATATCGCGGGAGCTTATAATTACCGGCATGAGGCTCTTTGCCGCAACTAAAGGGAAGATTGTGGCGGCTGGCGCAGCGGGTAAGCACAAGACGGTCTCACAGGTTGCGGCCATATTCGTAATACTGTTATTCATATCCTTCAGAGGCGCGGGTATGGAGCTATTTGGAATATGGTCAAACGCGCTGGAATACTGGTTCAGGCAGATCATATTCATGCTGATGATAATAACCGTAATGCTGACACTCATAAGCGGCCTTTCGTACTTATGGAGAAATAGAGAGTTATTTAATGCGAGATAAGATAGCCAGGTCAATAGCGACGGTATTCGGTGCGGGGTACCTTCCCCTTATGCCCGGGACATTCGGGAGCATTGCCGGACTCCTCGTTTACCTATATATAAAAGCCAATCTTACCGTTTATATAGGGACGATTGTTATAGCTACCATACTGGGCTTTATAGTATCCCGAATGGCGAAGAGATTGTTCTACTATGATGATCCTGGCGAAGTGGTAATTGACGAGTTCTGCGGGATGCTCATTACATACATGTTCATCCCTCCCACAGCACCTAATATAGTGGCGGGGTTCTTTCTATTCCGCATAATAGATATATTAAAAGTTCCGCCTCTCGGCAGGCTGGAGAGGGTAAAAGGCGGTGCCGGGATAATGCTCGATGATATCGGCGCGGGCGTAATTGCAAATGTAATCTTACGGGTAATTAACATTATATTTTAACTATGAAACAGAAAATCTTTTTAACACTCATAATATTGCTTCTCTTTTCGTATCCGGCTTTTTCACAGCAGAAACATACCCTCGACCTTGACAAGGTCACTATACCAAAAGAGCTCGGTACTATAAAAGAGTTTTATCAATCCCCGGCTATAAGCAAAAGGGATATGAGGATCATATTCCATATACAGGATGTCCACGCAAATTACGAGGCCCAGAAGAATCTGGCCGATATACTTGAGTACCTGATAGCGACATACGGCCTCAATATTATACTCGTCGAGGGCGGCATAACGGATAAGGACTTTTCGTATATAAGAGAATGGGCGCCTCTCGATGAAAGGAAGACTAAGGCGGAGGAACTGCTTAAAGAGGGCGTCATAAGCGGTGAGACGTATGTAGATATCGCTACGGACTTTCCGCTTAAGTTTCAGGGCATAGAGGATAAGGAGCTCTACGAGAAAAATATGGAGGTCTACCTCAAGGTAGACTCTTTTAGGAGCGGGGATCTGGATGTAATTAAGAAACTTGTCGTTGCTTCGGATAGGCTCAAGAAATTCATATACACAAAACGCCTCAAAGAGTTTGACAAAAATAAGAGTGATTACAGGGCTGAGCGGATGGAGCTTATCGAGTACCTCAAATATCTGGATAAGATCACTTCCAGGGAGAAGATAGGTCTGGAAGGTTATGAAAATTATCAGATAATTCTCAAGACGGCCCGTTTTGAAGATATTTTAGATTTTAAAAATATTGAGAATGAGCGCGATAGCCTTATAAAGAGATTGAGCGAATTATTGGTAAAGGATAGGCTGGATGACCTCCTGCTCAAGAGCCTCGAATTTAAGGAGGAGAAGATCTCGGCAGGAGAGTTCTATTCATACTTAAGTGAGCTTTCCAGGTCGGTGAATATGGATAGATCGAGGTGTGAGGACCTCGATAAGTACGTTGATTATCTGGAGACCTATGAGATGCTCGACAGTAAGGGGCTCTTTAGAGAGATAGCCGAGATCGAGTATGCCATATCAGGGGCATTGTGTAAAAACGAGGCCCAGAAGAAGCTCTTTGCCATATCGAATGATCTCGTCGTCCTCGAGTCTTTTTTAAAGCTAAAATTTGCGCCCGAGGACCTGGACTATTACAGAAATAATAAAGAAGGTTTCAATATCGATGCGTGGAAGGCCTTTCTTGCGGATGAGTCGAAAAGGTTCCGCATAGATTGTGATATGCCCGAAGACACCGCTCTCTTAATGAATAATCTCGCGACGCTTGAGAATTTCTACAATGTCGCTTTCGAAAGGGATGAGGCCTTTTTGAGAAATTCTTTAGAGAAGATGAATAAGGAGAGGGCGCGGTTTGCTGTGTTGATCACGGGGGGGTTCCATACAAAGAACCTCACGAGGTTGTTTAAGGAGAACGCCATATCATATTTGGTCCTGACTCCCAACCTTACCCAGGCGACAGATGAGGAGCTTTACGACCGCGTGCTGAAGGAGTCATATAAGACGAGAACATGGAGTGATGAGTAACCGCTATCCGAATCCCGCTTCGTGTATGACGGTATAGATAGAGCCCTGCGGCGTAAGCGTTGATCGGAATAGAAGGATTTTATTGACGGTAGCAGAAGCGCTCGGTTTGAAATCGAGCGCTTTTATATTTTCTATAAGCGCCTTGCGATTTTTAGGGGTCCGCACCCTGCCGAGTGTAAGGTGCGCGCTAAAGGATCTCTCCTCTTTCTGAAACCCTCTTTTCGCCAATTCACCTTCAAGATCTCGAGCGATCGCTTCTGTCTCCAAACAGCCTTTATCTATACCTGCCCATATTACTCGAGGAGATTCAAGCCTTGGGAAGCCGCCTATATTAGATAAGGATAACTCGAAAGGTTTATGGTGTATAGCAATATTATCCAGGGTATTTTTTATCTCTTCTATTCTTTCCGGGGCTATATTTCCGAGGAACTTTAAGGTGAGGTGGATGGAGTCAGGCTTTACCCATTTACAATCTGCATTGGAACGTTTGAGAGAAGTCTGCAGGTCTCCAAGTTCCTTGGTGATTTCAGGACTCAAATGTATAGCTATAAAGGCGCTGATCTCTCCACCCATTACAGGTTCAGGCGCAGCAGGTCTAAGGCCGCTTTTGCCGTCTGGAGTTTTATCTCTTCTCTTGTGCCGGTAAAGGCGAACTCTTTAATGAGTTTTTTCTTCCGCGTAACCATGGATATATAGACG
>JABMRJ010000194.1 GCA_013202745.1 Candidatus Omnitrophota bacterium | reverse complement strand
GACTTCTGCCTTGCCTATATTTATCCACTGAAGGATCGGTATCTTGCTCGGGCAGATATATGCGCAGGCCCCGCACTCCATGCAATCTTCTATAGAGTATTCGGATGCGCCGTAATATTCTCCCCTCTTAACGAGCCTTATCATATCTGTTGGTATGAGCCTCATCGGACATACATCAACGCATTTAGCGCACCTTATACAGCTCGTCTCCTTGTATTCGGCCAGACCCTTCTTCGATAAGAAGACGATGCCGCTCGTCCCTTTTATTATCGGAAGATCGAGCGTAAACTGCGTCAATCCCATCATGGGCCCCCCGAATATCATCTTTGCGGGATCTTCTGTAAACCCTCCGCATAGATCGAGCAAGGCCTTTACAGGCGTGCCTATCCTGACTAAAAGATTTAACGGCTCTTTTACACAGTTACCGCTTATAGTGATCGCCCTTTCGTAAAGGGGCTTACCTCCGAAGACGGCTTCATATATAGCGTAGGCCGTACCCACATTGACTACGAGACATCCTACATCAAGCGGCAGGCCGCGCGGCGGGACCTCTCTTTTGGTGATAGATTTTATAAGTTGTTTTTCAGCTCCCTGAGGGTACTTGGTCTTTAAAGCAATTATCCGGGCGTTATGTATCTTGTCTCTTGCATCGCGCAGGATCTTCTCCATTAAGAACGCTGCGCCCATCTTATTGGACTCTATACCGATATAGACATTGGAGGCATTCGTCAATTTCAATATTATCCTTACGCCTTCTATGATCTGGGCGCCTTTCTCCAGCATCAGGTGATGGTCACATGTAAGGTATGGCTCGCATTCAGCGCCATTCAATATAACGGAATCTATAATCTTCCCTGCAGGCGGCGTAAGCTTAACGTGTGCGGGGAATGCCGCCCCGCCAAGGCCCACTATGCCGGCATCTCTTATTATACCCCTCAGTTCTTCAGCAGAGAGCTTCGCTACGCCTTCGGTGTCCTTTATGGAGGGATCTGGTTCGTCCTTTCCATCGCTATTTATAATAACTGCATTGATGCTCCCCAGGACGGGATGGGAATACTTCTCTATCTTTGCTACTGTGCCTGATATGGATGCATGGATGGCACTCGATATAAACTTATCACTCTTTCCTATAAGCTGCCCCCTCTTTACCTTATCTCCTGCCTTGACAAGGGATTTGCAGGGAGCCCCTGTATGCTGTAATAGAGGTATGGCCACCATCTCTGGGAGCGGCGCTCTCTTGATGGATTTATCGACCGTAGGGTCTTTTGATTCCGGCGGATGGACACCGCCGCGGAATGTCCTGTATATCATATGGGTCCTTATATTAAAAGTAATATGATTTTAATATAAAGCGGCTCTTTTGTCAACTTATTCGGAAGGTGCTGCGGTGGGGTTATTCGTTGATCAGGTTCTGCATACACTGCATATTTATACCGTCTTGCACAGCGGCGATGACCGCCTTCTCTGTATTCGTTGCTGCGTCCGCCTTCAGGTCAAGGAGTTTCGGCACTACTACTATGAGTAATATCGATAGAATAACGATGACCATTATCAATTCTATCAATGTAAAACCTTTCTTCATCTCTCTACTCCCATTTTGGCTCTTCTATTAAGACTATCTCCCACTCTTCTTCCTTCTGCGGGGTTGGTTCCCATTCATGCTCCTCTTCTTCGAGTAGAACCATATCTAACTCATCTGTCTTATGTGAAACTACCTCCAGTTCATATCCGCGCTCTTCGGGCGAAACGACCTCCCATGCCTCTGACTGGATATAGGCATAAATAGGGGCCGGCTCTTCTTTCTGTGTAATTTCTGCTTCTACGGGCTCCGGCTTCTGCGTAATAACAGGTGCCGGTTTTGGAGCTGGTTTTGGAATCGGTTTTTTAACCGGTTTTGGTATCGGTTTAGCCGCTACTGTAATAACGGGTGCCGGCTTAATCTCCTCGGCCGTCTTGACAGGTTTTTCTTCTTTTGACGTATCGGTTTTAATTGGTATCGGTACGATATCATCCGCCAATGGTATCTCCCCTGGTATTGGCGGAATATCGTCTATCTTTGGCATCGCATATACCGGAGCTGGTTCTTCTATAGGTAAGAGATCTGTTTCTATTATGGCCGGTTCCGGTATCTTGAAAATATCCAGATCTGTTTCAAGTGTAGGTGGCTCCGGTATCTTGGAAATATCCAGTTCCGTTTCAAGTGTGGGTGGCTCCGGTATCTCCGGGACATCCATATCTGAGGAGGATGGTTCTTCCACAGGCAAATCTTCCATAAATATAGGAAGGGGTTCCTCTTCCGGTGAAAAATCTTCTTCTGATGGAGTAGGTTCCGGCATAGGAGGCATTTTGTCAATCGATGGAGTCAACGGCATAGGAGGCATTTCGCCAACTGAAGGTGTCGGCTCCGGGAGAGGCAAAGGGCCTTCATCTAGTTCTGCCGGTTCCATTTCTGTAAGAGCTTCTTCCTCCGGCTCTGTTGGCGGTTCTTCTTCTCTCTCCGGTAAGGCTAAGCTCATCTCTATATCCATCGTCTTTTTTATGATATCTTCTTTCTCTTGATTGTATTTATAGACATCTTTCTTCTCATTCTTCCCGCATCCGCCAAGATATAGAGCTATAGCAAGAATGAATATAAAAACACCTGCTTTTGCCACTATGCGTTCCATCTCTTTACCTCTATTATGGCCATTGGCCGTTTACTGTACCCGTTGTGTTGCCGTCGTGATCATAACTGGTCTCTGTATAAGTATACCCGGTAAGTGTTCCGTTTTCATCATATGTATAATTATTGGTTGTCCTGGACGTAGTCTTGCGCCCCGTTGTTGTATCATATGTGCTTTTTTGCTCGTAGCGCTTCGTTCCATCTGCATTGAACCATTCACTGGTAGAATCTGCGGTCCGCTCCTTCGTGGTGTCGTATGTATAGGAGCTCTTATATGCACTGACCCATTTATTATTTGTTGAGTCATAGGTAAAGTTCTCTTGTGTGGTATTAGTGCCGTCTTTGGGAAGGTCTTGGTCGTATACGCTCTTACTCTTATTGGTGCCGTCAGCATTGTATGTTATGGATACCTGGCTGGTCTGCTTGCCTGTTTCCGGGTTATATGTGTAGCTATCTTCGCGTGACTTATTCCCT
>JABMRJ010000193.1 GCA_013202745.1 Candidatus Omnitrophota bacterium | reverse complement strand
TCTCTCCATAGCGCCGGAGAGGGATTGCAGGCCTATATCATAAGTGCCGCCATCGCCGCCAAAACCTATAAACTTAATATCGTCTTTTATCTTGCCCTTCTTCTTAAGCGCCCTGTAAGCAGTCTCTACGCCGCTTATAGTTGCAGCAGAGTTTTCGAATGCATTATGTATGAATGAACACTTCCATGCTGTATGCGGGTATATGGTAGTAGCTACTTCGAGACACCCTGTAGCGCATGAGACTACCAGCGGATATTTACTCGCCAGGGTTATGAGTTTCACTATAATAGGTGCTGTGCACCCCGCGCACATCCTGTGCCCGCTTGAAAGCTTAATATCACGCTGCAACAGCTCTTTAAGCGTAGCCATTATTCACGTACCCCCAGATAACTCATGGTCTTCTCTGATTTTCCGGTCTTTGTGATATCATATGTCTCTTTAACAACCTTGTGGAGCATATTTACGCTTATGTCGCGTCCGCCCAGGCCGTAGATATAATTGACAACAGGTATATTTGCAACACCGTAAAGGGCGCTCGTTATCTCGGAATAGAGCGGACCGCTTACGGCATTGAATGAATCTGCCCTGTCAAGGACGGCTATCGCCTTAACCTTACTAAGGGCCTTTCTTATCCTATCTCTCGGGAACGGCCTGAATACACGTATCTTAAGAAGCCCTGCCTTTATATCGCTCTTCCTTGCTTCGTCTACAACCATCTTCAGTGTACCCATGGTTGACCCGAGGCCTACTATGGCGAATTCGGCGTCTTCCATTTTGTATCCTTCAACTATGCCGTACCCTTTACCGAAAGCAGCTTTAAATTCACTTGCAACCTTTTCGATAACCTTCTCTGCATTCATCATCCCCTGCGCCTGCTGTCTCTTATGTTCAAAATAATAATCCTGGAGATCAAGCGGGCCTATGGTAATGGGGTTCTTGATATCAAGGAGGTTTATCAATGGTTTATACTCTCCGGTAAAAGATTTTATTCTTTCATCCGGATATATATCTACGTTTTCCATACCGTGGCTTATGACGAACCCGTCGAGGTTTACTATTACTGGCAGCCTTACGCTGGGGTCCTCTGCAATCTTTACGGCCTGTATTGTATTGTCATATGCCTCCTGCGCATTTTCGCTCCACAGCTGGATCCATCCGGAATCCCTTACGCCCATAGCGTCAGAATGGTCGCAGTGTATATTTATAGGTGCCGATAAGGCCCTGTTTACCAGGGGCATTACTATCGGCAATCTGCTTGATGCGGCTATATATACTATCTCCCACATAAGGGCAAGACCGTTGGCAGAAGTGGCTGTCATAGTCCTTGCGCCTGCAGCAGCGGCTCCTACAGCCGCGCTCATTGCGCTATGCTCTGATTCCACCAGGATCATCTCCGTATCCACTTCCCCGTCAGCCACAAAGCTTGCAAATTTCTGCATAAGCGACGTCTGCGGCGTTATAGGATAGGCAGCTACTACATCCGGGCCTATCTGCTTCATCGCAGTCGCTACAGCTTCGTTTCCTGTCAATGCTACGTAATTAGGCATACTCTACTTGCACTCCGTCTCTTTCTTCATCTCAATGGCCGTCTTCTTGGCCGGGCAGACTTTGGCGCAGATACCGCAGCCCTTGCAATAATCATATATAAAGCCCGTCATCTTGTCCCCTTCTATCTTGATCGCCATATCAGGGCAGTAGAGCCAGCAGAATTTACAATGGATGCAGTTCTCTTTTATCCATAAAGGCCTGAATGCCCTCCAGCTTCCGGTCTTGTAATCAAGCGCGGTAGCCGGCTTATCTATCAAATTACCTTCAGCTATATCTTTCCAGCCATTCTTCTTAAGCATCTCATTCACCTTTAACCAGATCAAAGGATGACTTCATCGCCCTTAAGTTGCCTTCTATAATCTCGGGGTTAAATTTTTTAGAGTATTTCTCCTTGAAATTCTTCTCTACCGTAGCCAGTTTGAGTATCCCCGTCGCTTTTAAGAGTGCCGCTATCATGGGGGTATTGGGTATATTTCTCTTGAGCTCTTTTATCGCTATATCGGTAGCTGGGACGGTAAATATTTTGCGGCCCTTTACTTTAAGCCTCTCCCTTAAATCTTTGGCGGATTCATTGGTGTTCACTATAAGGGTTCCGTCTTCGGTGAGACCTTCGGTAACATCTATTACTTCAAGGAGTGTAGG
>JABMRJ010000012.1 GCA_013202745.1 Candidatus Omnitrophota bacterium | reverse complement strand
GCGAAGTACCCGTTTGATATATTTACATCCAGGGGCATCTTTAGGTCGATATATATCGTGAATGCAGCCGGGCTTTTTAGCGACGAGGTGGCTGGGATGGTTGGTGTGCGGGATTTCCGGATACGGCCTCGAAAGGGGGAAGAGTTTCTTTTGGATAAGAAGAAGGAGCATATTGCCAATCATCTGCTCTTTCCGCTTCCGAATAAATTATCTAAAGGCGTATTGGTGATAAAGACATCCGATGGGAACCCTATGATCGGACCTACAGCAGAAGATATAAACGCAAAAGAGGACCTGTCTACATCTGATGAAGGGCTCGAGAAGGTCCTGTCAAGCGCGCAGAGGCTCATGCCATCCATAAGCAAGGACGATATAATCGCTTACTTTGCGGGGCTTAGGCCGTCTGCAGGGAGAGATTTTATTATTCGTCATGAAAAGAGAGTTCCCGGAGTAATTAGCGTGGCAGGAATACAATCTCCGGGGTTGACAGCAGCACCGGCCATTGCAGTAATGGTGCGGAACATTTTAAAAAAGACCGGATTAGAGATGAATAAGAAAATGTTTTTCCGTAGCCACAGAAATAAG
Organism: Candidatus Omnitrophota bacterium; assembly: GCA_013202745.1. GTDB lineage: Bacteria > Omnitrophota > Gorgyraeia > JABMRJ01 > JABMRJ01 > JABMRJ01. The sequence goes on along the minus strand of JABMRJ010000012.1, from coordinate 1,703 downwards.
ACCACACACCTCTTCGCGATGCCGCTTGCAAGAATGAAGAGATTGATCAAAGGGGACCCTTCATACGGGGATATAGTATGCCGATGTGAGATGGTCTCAGCAAAAGAGATTAATGACGCAGCAGACCGGGGCGCGACTACGCTTGATGGCATTAAGTTTAGGACGCGCGCGCAGGCCGGCCGCTGCCATGGCAGCTTCTGTACGACGAGGATCATGAAGATCTTATCCGAGAAGATGGGTAAACCTCTTGAGTCCATTACAAAAAAGGGGCGTGGATCAGAGGTGATAGTGGAAAAGAGGCGCAATGGTTGAAAGGGAATTGGTAGTCATAGGGGGTGGCCCTGCGGGAATGGCAGCAGCCATATCCGCATATGAATCAGGGGTCAGGGATATACTCCTCCTTGAAAGGGACCAATTCCTTGGCGGTATACTGAACCAGTGCATCCACACAGGTTTTGGAATAGAGTATTTCAAAGAGGTCCTTACCGGCCCTGAGTACGCAGACAGATTCATAAAGAAGGTCGATGCGATTTCAAATATTGAAGTGAGTCTTGAGTCACTTGTAGTCAGGATGACTAAGGATAGGGTGCTGACATATCTTAAACCCGGCGCATTGAGCGAGATAAAGGCTAAGGCGGTTGTACTTGCAACCGGCTGCAGGGAAAGGACTCGAGAGATGGTCCATATTGCCGGGACGCGGCCGTCTGGTATATTTTCAGCAGGGCTCGCGCAGAAGCTGATAAATATAGAAGGATTATTGCCCGGAAGAGAGGTCGTTATTGTAGGGTCTGGCGATATAGGGCTCATAATGGCTCGCAGGTTTATCCTTGAAGGCGCTAAGGTCAAAGGCGTAATTGAGATCAGGAGACAGTCGCGCGGGTTATTAAGGAATGTCGTCCAATGCATTGAAGACTTCGAGATACCGCTCTATTTTAATTATAAAATATCCAGGATATATGGCAAAAACAGGGTAGAGATGGTCGATGTGGTGAAGGTGGACAATCTCTATAAAGAGATACCGAATACACGGTTTCAGATAAGATGTGATACTCTCCTTATATCTGTAGGGCTGATCCCGGAGAACGAGCTCATAGAGATGGCAGGCGTTAATATTGATGCAAAGACGAATACCCCTATATCAGACGGACTTAATAAGACATCGATACCGGGAATCTTTGTCTGCGGCAACTCATTTAAAGTATATGATATAGTCGATACGGTTACGCAGGATAGTGTAGAGGCGGGCCGGACCGCAGCAGTGTATTTAGGGGGGGGCGAGATGACCCCGCCCGCCCAACAGGAGAAAATGGGAAGAGGAGGGGCGGGGTGAAGAGGCGGATCACCTGCATAGAATGCCCCAAAGGGTGCAGTCTCAGTGTAGATATTGAGAATTGCAGGGTCGTTAAGATAGATAGAAATGAGTGCCCAAAGGGAGAAAAATATGCAATTTCCGAAGTGGAGAACCCCGTAAGGGTCCTGACTGCTACCGTCTTGACAAGAGGGCTCTCCCTTAATATGATACCGGTAAAGACAGATAGTCCTATACCAAAAGGGCGTATCTCTGATGCCATGAAAGAGATAAGAAAGACGGAGATAGCCGGAGACGTGAATATAGGAGATATTATTATAGAGGATCTATTAGGGTTGGGCGTGAACCTGATAGCCACAAGAGGGGCCAAGAGGTAATGCAGGCACCTTTAACT
>JABMRJ010000192.1 GCA_013202745.1 Candidatus Omnitrophota bacterium | reverse complement strand
TCTCTGTAGACGGTCAAGGAGAGCCTACCGGCGCAACTATAGGCGGCAAACCTATTATGGCGACTACTGTTAAAAGCACTTCAACCCACCTCCAGCCCGGCAGGCTTGATTTTATAGGCAATGTTCTCCATAAAAGAGGTCTTAACTATAGCCCTATAGCAGTTCCCATGTTATCTAAAACCACAACAAAGGAGGAAGGGGTAAGGGGAGAGCTAAAATCGGCTATTCTAAAAGGCGTAAACGAAAAATACCATGATTTGCTTGTGGATGAGATACTTGCGATGAAGAGGGATTTTGCCCCGCACCTTACTATTGAAGATATGAAGTTTTTGATAAGCAGGATTGTATTCGGTAATTTTAAAGAGCGATTTGTCCAAATGTTAATTAATTTATATCCATTGTTTATTAAAAAGCTACCTAGAAAAAGAGTCAACAAAAGCGGAAAGATAGGAAAATTGTTAATATATGGTGGTTTTATAATAGCAGTCTTACCGCAATTATATACGTTACAAATATCAAATGTCATAATTTTTGTGTTTGCCTACAGCTTGATTATGTTTTCAGTTATAGCTGTAATTTCAGCTAGAACTTGTATTACGTTAAGTAGCTTCGAGATCATATTACAGGATCCCAATGATATGCCATTACTGAAACACGAGTTGGCACATCAATTGATGAATTTTGGCTATATAAAGGAAGACGTATTTCTTAAAGAAGTGTCTTGCAAGAATGATGGCAATTATAGGTATGGTATACATTATCAGAAAGCCTGTATGAATAATGCAGCAATAGCATCTTCAATACCAATGGAAATTTTTAGAATTACTTATATAGATGGTATGTATGGTAAGCATAGAAGCTACAAAGAGATTAAAGAACTGTACGAAATGTGCACCCGAGTGAGAAAAAACCATTATTCCGAACCAAGAAAAGAATATTATATAGCTCCACATTTGTTTATTTATGTTATGTTCCGCTGGTTTAAAGAGAACTACCATGATTGCATTTATTTTTTAACTTATAACATATCATTCGATCATTCAATTGCCCTGACAGATCTTTTTGGTAAAATCAGAAAAAATGCATCAAAAAGAAGATATAAATCGGTTGATACTTTCTGGAAGAGCTGCAGAAAAATACATGCTGAATATAAAGAACTTGTGGAAGAATTAGATGATGAACAAGCGGCAATGGTAGAGATGCGGCTTGCTCAGGTTGTTTCTGATCCAGAAAGAAAACCGCAAGAAGAAGCGACAAATGTAGTTTTTGCAACAGACGACATTGAACTAATGCCATATTTTACTGATATTGGGTTAAAGTTGTTAAACACCATATTTTCACCAGAATTCATAGAAGGTGTATTCTTCATAGGTCTTCCTTATTTTGGCCTGATCACTAACCTCTGCATACTTGGTCTCTTCGCAGGGCTCCACATATTCAATATACCAAGGGGTGAAAGGACCAACATAAAGATACTTGCAAATACCCTCCTTGCACCAATACTCATAGCAGCAGGCACATACCTTGCAGTAACAGGCATCGGCGCATTAGGGATAGTAGTAGGCGCAGGTATAGCATACCTTGCATCCATACCCATACACGCCCTCATAAACGCAGGCGTATATTATGCAAGGAAGAGGGGATGGAGACTCAGGTATGGGGCTATAGGACGTGAGGATCCTAAGGACATTGTACACGCCTTAAGGGATTATATAAAAAGGCATAGCGATCGTTGTGAAGTAGACTTAAGGACTGAGGTAGAAACACATGACTTAGGAGACGGGTCTATATGGGAGATAGAGATAAATCCACAGGAGACTATTATAAGATGTAAAAGAGCCGTCGGCATTACAAATAATCTCTCTATCACATACCCTGAAATAGAGGCATTAGGGGCAGGTGGCGGACATAATATAGCTTCGATAAAAACAATAGTGGGAATTGGTGCTGAAAGGACAATAACTGAGGTCAAATTAAAAACAACCGGGGAAGAATATGTAGTTGTTAGCAGTAGAGAGGGGCAATTATTAAGTGTGCACAGAAAGAGCGGCGAGAAGAGAGATCCATTTCCTCATACCCTTAAAGTTTACATTCCAGATGACATAATAATACCGGAAGAAGGCGTAGAGATAGATTTTGATAGAAAAGACGATTCGGGGTCAGGATCTTCCACGCTGAGGTCTGCGGATATATTTGGCATAGCAGTGATTATTGCGGCTATGAAGCCATTACCCGTTACGGCCATACTCGGCAGTATAATGATATTGATTACTACAATATACCTAATTAAATTAGTCTTGCGTAATATCAAAAAACCCGATAGAAATTCAATAAGCTTAGGCATGCTCCTTACCGTATTAGCATCAGGCCTTGTCTATATGATCTTTGGGCAAGATAGACGCCCAGAACCGTTACCCAAATCAAGCGCCACAGAAACAACAGATTTAGTCAAGCCTGTTATAGGAGTAAAACCTAAATCTCAAGAAGTAAGAACTACACCTGAAGAGGAAAAGATTCCTTCAAAAGAGGAGATCATAGCAGAGAGGATAAAGAGATTTAAGACAGCTATCGATGATATATCGAAGTTTCCAAAACCTATGCCTGCGAATATCCTCGTTACATTCTGCAGAAGATTTGCCCCTAACAATCCGTTTACTATGAGAAACACTAAAGATAAAAAGGTCCTGGAAGAATTGGCCGGATATACAGATATGGACGCCCTTATAAACCGCATAATAACATTAATCAACAAGACCGTCTCAAGTAAGAAGGATAAACTTACCAGAGGTGACTTCAAGACTGCCATGAAAGAGTCTGGCCTGGACCATTTTCACTTTATGGGACTCGCACTGCAGGAGTCAAAGTATAATGCCAAGGCAGCAAACAGTGGGGACGGCGTGGGCGTATTCCAGGTCAATAGGACCACCGCCTGGCCTATACTTGAAAAGTTAGGGTATGTCCTAAAGGGTACGTATCAGCCAAGACATAGCAAGATCAAGGGCAAAAAGAGACTTGCATTGCAGAAAGAGAGGGAGGTGCTGGCAAAAAAACTTCTTCTTAAACCCAAGATAAACCTCATCGTCGCTAAAACATATATAAATACTATAGTGGTAAAAGAAGTGGATAATGTGCTCAGAGATACAGGCGTTGAGAAACTGCTCGATGAGGCAAAACTTAAGGATGCCGATAAGAAGGCTATAATGGCGAGGCTCGCAGATAGGCTTTTCGATCCTGCGTATAACCGCGGACCATATCTAATGAAATCTATGTTCCGCGCCTTCATGGCCGCATTGAAGGCAAGGCTTAAAGAGGAAAAGCGCGTTATTACACCGGAGGACTTAGATTTTGAAGGGAAGATAACGCCGTCTTTTAAGAGATATCTCGATAATAGAGAGATGCAGAGACGCCTGGGGCATATTACCGGTTCTGTACTTGGTACACTAAAGATAGAGCTTTCTAAAGATCCAAAGGTAAAGAAAGAGAGAGAGATGAGGCTTCTCAGGCTCATATACCCAGAGGGTAGTAAGCGAAAGACGTATTCAACTAAAACTATACGAGAGGCATTGAAGAGAGAGGCCAAAAGGCAAGGTATTAAGCCAAATGCACTTGATTTTGAGAAGGATATAGTGCGGATCTTTAACGAGGTTTTAAAGAAGGCAGAGACTACTACTAAAAAGTCCGCTAAAGATGCCGATACTATGGAAGACCATGCATTGGGCTCAAGTGGATATGCGAGACTTTTTAGGTCTATGATGCACAAAGAAGCCGCGTTAAAGAAGATAAGAGAGGCAGAAAAAGTGACTAAAGAAGAATCTGTCCCGGGCCCTATTGGCAAATTCAGGGTAAAATCTGTGAATTGGTCCGAAGAGAGAAAAGACTGGACATACGAGGTGAGGGTGGAAGCGGAAGCTCTCGATACGGGAAGGCCGCTCCTCTTTACGCTAACCGTAAGGAGGGTGAATGGCGATGAGGAGGAAGACTTGAATAGCCTGATAGCCAGCATAGAAGGTCAGGATCACGGCTTACAACAAGGTGAGGCCATAACAAGAGATGATATCCTACGCCACTTAAAAGGCCTATTGGCTATGGAAGATGACCCAGGCAACGAAGTCCAGAAAGGCATATTCATAATGGAAGAGATAAGAGGTCCTCCGGGATACGTATTCGGTGGACTAGGCCTACCAAACCTAATCCTTGTAGATAAAGAACTTCTATCCCCTCAAACCCCGGAACAGATCCAACAGGCAGCCCTCCTACACGAAGGAGGAGAATCTAAGGGATGCGACCATAAATTCCTAAGGGGCCTGGGTAAGAGAGCAAGGGCCGAGAGGAAAGGTAAGTTTCCCGGAGGCGTTTCAGGTTTTATAGAACGCATCTTGAGAATTTTTACTAGGAAGAGCGGGCTTTCCGAAGAAGATCGGGGTTTTGTAGCCCGCGTCTTAGGCGACAAAGCGCAGGACAGCCTTACCCGGTTGCTTGAGAAGAAGAAAACAGAAGCGATCCTGGAAAATCCCGAGTTGCTAATAGAAAACCCTATGCTTGCCACAGAAGGCAGGCTGAAGCTCTTTCTTGGGATGTTAGAGGAGGAAGGAAGGTTTAGGGAGGATAAGTATATAAACTACTATGCCTCAAAGGCGCTTCCTTTCTTTAAGCGGGCAAATAAGGCTTGTTTCACAAAAGAAAACCTGGAATTAATCCCCGCCATGTTAAGGCATAAAAACTGGGTAATTCGCTATTATGCCTTAGAGGCATTTGGCCTATTCATCGAGGCAGATAAGACTTTGGCCACGGAAAAGTACCTAAGATTGATTCTTCGCATGTTAAATGACGAAGAAGGACTCATCCGCCATACTGCCTTAAAAATAATGCCTACATTGATTAAAATAGTTAATTCTAAACGGTGGACAACCGGATCTTTACTTTCTAACTTGCGGAGGAATAATTTTAGGTTCCCTTTTGGGAACTCAACTATACTTTTATTTATGTATGCAAATAGAGCCAGCTTGACAAAGAAAGATATGGAAAGATATATATCCGACAAGGTTAGTAGGTACGATATAAAAAAGCTCGGTATATCCAAGGCCGTTTTAGAGCGCTTAGAGGAACTCTGTTTTCTTGAAGTTATGCCGCTTGCGGGCCAAAGACAAATATGCGTTGGTTCTCAGCAGCTTATAAGGTCAATAATCCTAGGAAGGCTATTACAGCTTGAAGCGGATAAAGACCTTACCGAAGAAAGCATAGCTTCTTTTCGGAAAAAACTTTCGGATGACATAATACCGGGCATAAAGGTGCTCGAGGCCTTATATAAAGACACATCACCCGTAGGTGCCGAGATTTCCTTGAAGGAGGATAAATATAGTCAGAAAGAATTGGATTATTCCAGGGGGATGTTAGAGTTGATTACAGATATACCGACTCCGACTATACTTCAATCCGGAGAAGTTAGTGGCGGCATTCTCGATGCAAGACTGCAGCCGGGATTTTTACCTATAACTAACCTAAACATCTTATCCTACATAAGATTAGGCATAATCAAGCCAAGGAATGCCCAGAAGATTGGCGGAAGGGATATGCTGCTCTTTCCCCCTTATCACGTTTCTATACAAGACAGCCTTAGCGCCCAAACGATGCCGCTTATAGCAATAACATATTGCCTCGGTGATTTAGCCATAAGCCCGCATAGGCTGACAGAAGATATAGTAAAACCAAAGGGCTTAGATATAGTAGGATTTCCGGGCGCGTATAACTATGTAGGTGCAACCTTTGATATTTATACAGGGGAAGAGCTTGATTGCGGCCAGACTAATATGTATACGCGGCCAACCCTGGGATTTATAGATGAAGAGAGCAGTCAGAGGGCATTTACTTATTTAAAAGACTTGGATTTAAATGTCTATTTTGCGACAGCGATTCAGGCATATCTTAAGGATGAACCATCGCAGTTAAAAAATATATATAGTGAATTCAGAGCAAAGCTGCCGTCCTGCCTTGAATATCTTGGCCTGAATGACGGCGCTATAAATATTATATTGGGAAATACGTATGTTTATCCCGAAGAACCGGATTTTCCTTACTACTTTGATGCTGATTATCTTTTAAAGGCAACTGGTTTACTCTGGGATGCGATAGAAAATAGTAAAAAAGATAACGTCGACCCGCTGATAAAACTTATAAATGAGACTAAAGACAAAATAAAGCGGGCTATATTTAGGGATGCCGCTTTTGAGCGTATAGCAGATCTTTCAGCAATGGCAAAGATGTCTATGGACAATATAGTGCCTGAACTCGTAAAGGCCTTATATAATTACATACCGGGATCCGAAGAAGAAAAAAGGGCAATAGGGCTTCTTAAGATAGCAGATTGTCCATTAGCCAAAGACGCCTTAGCGCCGGGTGCAGAGAGAATGGACAAGGAAACCACCCAACCCGGTCCCACCGGCTCTATAGGTAAATTCCAGGTGATAGAGGATACTATTGAGTGGAAACGCATGGCTGATGATAGATACAGTGTAACCTTCAAGGCACACCCAATAAATGAAGACGGAACCGTAGATACGACAAGAATCCTTGATGAACCATTCGAAATAATAGTAAGGAGGACCGATAGAGACAGCATAGATAGCCTGATAGCCAGCATAGAAGGCCAGGATCACGGCTTACAACAAGGTGAGGCCATAACAAGAGATGATATCCTACACCACTTAAAAGGCCTATTGGCTATGGAAGATGACCCAGGCAACGAAGTCCAGAAAGGCGTATTCATAATGG
>JABMRJ010000191.1 GCA_013202745.1 Candidatus Omnitrophota bacterium | reverse complement strand
GGTCGCCTCTAAAGTCACTGTCTTTACATTTAGATGCTGGTACCCTTCCTGAATCAGGCCTTCGTCCACGATCTGGCCGGGTTGGACGGCTATTACAAGAAGGGGTATATCTATTCCGTAAAATGCATTTTCCAATAACAGCCTATTCTCTCCTTTTAAGTTATAATCCAGCGCTAATGCAGCAAAGAGGTCTATAATATCATCTTTCTTAAATTGGGTTATATCGCGCTTTCCGGCTTCCTCTAATCTTTTCAATAACGCATATGTATTTGGATTTGCTGTCTTAGTTATCTTTTTTGATTCAATTATCCTCTCTAAATGTGCTGTCTCTTTTATTTGGGCGAGTTTTGTAACTGCCTTAAAGGTTGGGTTAGGTATTCTCTTAGGTTTCTTACCCCTTTCGGGATTCTTTATCATAAATGGTATGAATGCGGGCTGGTAGAATCTTGTCCAGCTGATGGTTGGCGAACCCCTAATCAAGTCTTTCTTTCCAACGAAAACCTGGAATATCTCATTAAATACGCCTTCCCTTGTGGTCCCGTAAATTCCGTTTAATCTCTTTTGAACATACGTATTTCTGTATACCGCCATAAATCGGCATAGAATCTTTGCATCTTTTACCCTCTGCATAACCAATCCAAGGTTTCTTTTAATGGTATCTTTTGACTTTTCTATCTCCGCGTCTTTCCCTTTTTGCCCTTCAAGCGAGATAAGGCTGTCGATCTCTCTTATTACCTGAGATATAAGACCTTTTAATCCCTCAAACTCCGGTTCTCTCATAGTCTTTAATCTTCTTAAACCTTCAGCACAGCCCTTGGCGGTCTCAAGATCTACGTTTTCTTCTTTGCCGTTTAATATATTTACTATAGTATCTAATATGTTCTTAGCCCTTCCCGCGATATCATCGTTTCTTTCCCACACCATCCTTCTCAATATCTCAAGGTGGCCTTTCTGGAGACTCTCTATTATACTCTCGGTATCTTCTCTTCTTGCGCCTAAGTGCCTCCTTGCTATATTTAGCATCTCCTCTACATTTCTTATATCTCCCGCCTTAATCAATTCTAAGGCACTCTGGAGGGCAAACTTCGCAAGTACCTTCTTCTCAACTATCGCTCCTCCTAAACCCTTTAATACCTTATTTATGTTCTCTTCAATAGCTTTTATTTCGTCATGCGTCAAGCGCGGCTGCCCCCTTTGTGCCCTATCTTCACTAGTCATCCTGCGTTTTGCATCATCGAGTATTCCACCTTCTATTATACCTCTTGTCTCTGGGTCTCTTCTGCCTATGACGCCGTCTATCAGCCTTAAGGCTATAATACAAAAATCTCTGTCATTGAGCTCACCATCTATCTGTTCGTCCATAGAGCGGAATGCCTCCCAAAGATATCTAAATATACTTTTTACATATTCCGCAATTCTCGTATCTGCCCACTCTTTTCCTACGTATCTTTGTTGTAGTAAAATTATGCTTCCCTTTTCATTCACTCTTACCCTATCTAAAGTCTCACGCCTTCCCAGCCTTACCATCAATAAGGCGTCTCTTCCGCTTGCTATTCTATCTAAGGCGCCGACTATGCAGGCATTTGCGGCCGGTTCATTGCCTTCCCTTACGAGCTCAAGCGCCCTATTAAGGAAGGCTTCGGCATCCAGTCTATAAGACGCCAATGCCCCTAATCTGTCGCCTCTTGTATACGGCTTTTCCCTGAATTTTGGCAAAACCCCTAATGCTTCGTTCACTAAACTTTCTATCTCGCCCAGTACTTCCTCGTACTCTCTTTCGTCTTTCTCCTTGTATTTCATCCTCTTAGAACAAAGGGCGATCAGTTTAAGATTTATCTCGAATAATTTCTCATATATCTCTTTATCCACCGGCTCCGCGGCAAGAAGCCGCTCTCTATGTCCATAGCTCGGCGCTGCCATTCCTACGGGAAGGCGAAGCTTGGGTGCGATGGCCGCATTGTAAATAAGGTGCGCGGTTGAGGCAATGATTAGCCAGGCTATACTGTGCATACCGGGCACAAATCCAAATAGCGGCAATAAATATCCGGCGCGGAATATGGTCTCTAAGCCCGTAAACAATAACTTATGGCGCAGCCTTGCAGGCCCTTTATCGATTATCTTGTATTTCGTCCTGCCGTCTATCCTCTCTTTACTCCAGCGATAGATGCGGTTATGCGCAAAACCGGACACAAGATTAAGGCCGATGCAGCTTAAAGTTATACCTACAGGCCCAAGCGCAAACCACGGAGAAAGCGCCCAGGGTATAATATAGAGCGCTATTCCCAAATATAATAATTCCTCTATCACCCAGGAGAAGATGGCGGCATTCTCTTTGGATATCCACTGATCCTTAATCAAGGGTTTCCAGAGCCAGCCGATCACGGCGGCAGGGCCTGCAGTCTGCTGGTCTTCCCCTTCGTGCTTCGCCAAAGCCTGCCTTAAGAATCCCTCTATCTTTCTTGTCAGATCCGGGTTTCTATCCCATCTAACTACGCGCATCCTGTATGCCTGTGCTGCATATTGCGTGAGGGTCATTCTCAAGCCTATTAATATATCAGCATCGGATTTAGCAGTAAGCTTACCTTTTATTTCTTCCTCTGATTTATCTAAAAATGTCTCCCACCCATAACGCGCATTCAAAACATTCATTATCTTAGTGGCGCTGATAATTATTTCTTTATTTGCTTTATCCTGCAGATACCTTTCCAGTGATGTTATAAACACATCGTCATGTTTAGATGTGCTTGTATCTCCTCTTTCTGCTGCTTCGGTTTCTTTGCCCTCTCCGGCAATCTTTTTCACATCCTCCAGCGTCTGTAGCAACTCGGATTTAAAAGCGCGCAGGGCCTTGCCTGCGGCCTCATCGGCTGCTGCGCCTTCATCCCTTTCAATCATCTTTATGGTCGCTATCAGGGCTGTTTCCAATATAGGTGCCAATTCTCCTCTCTCGCCTCTAAGTATTCTCTTTATAATTTCCTTAAGGGCCTCCTTTAGATGCGGCCATATCGTTTTATCTCTATTATCCATCTCAGAGGGCCTGTCGTAATAACTACCTCTAAACTCAAATCCCCTTTCATCGTCGAAGCACTCTAAGAAACCTTCAAGCGTACTCGCATGTTTCCTCGCACCCGCCATCCCTACAACCCAGCCGAACCATGGGGCGAGGATATTGTTGTAGAGGGCATGTGAGCTTACGGCAATTACGAATGCCCAGGCAGGGGTAATAAATGACCAGTAAGGATTAATAAGAGGAAGGACATAGCCTATCCTGAAGAGGCCGCCTAAAAAG
>JABMRJ010000003.1 GCA_013202745.1 Candidatus Omnitrophota bacterium | reverse complement strand
ATTTTCAAATTTTTGCGGGACGACACCTTGGTTCGTAGCCAAGTACTCTCTCCAGCTGAGTTACAGGCACGCGACTCTATTTTTTTTCTTTACTATCTGTAGTCTCTTCTTTGGGCTTAGGTTCCGCTATACAGACCTTATTTCTCCCTGTGTCTTTAGCTTCATAAAGTGCGTTATCTGCCTTCTTTATGAGGTCATCTTTTATCTCTTCCCCTTCATACGTCGCCACGCCAAGGCTTATGTTAGCCTTATACACCTTGTCGCCCATCTTAAAGGCGTGCTTCTCTACCTTGCTGCGTACCCTTTCGGCAACCATGGCGGCATCATTCACGTCGGCCCCGGGCAGCATCATAATAAATTCCTCGCCGCCGTATCTCGACGGTATATCGAGCTGGCGGCAGCAGGACATAAATATGCTCGCTACCTCTTTTAAGATAAAGTCTCCGGCCTGGTGCCCATGGGTATCGTTTATCTTCTTAAAGTGGTCTATATCGGACATCACTATAGAGAGCCTGCCTCCGCGCGCTTTTACCCTGCTCATTTCTGCCTCAAGGAGAAGTGAAAAATGTCTTATGACAAAAAGGCCGGTAAGGCCGTCTTTTGTAGCCAGCGTGAAAAGTTTGGCGCGCTCTATGGAGATTACCACCTGGTTATAAAATGTGACTGACAGAAAACTGAATGTTACCGCCATGAGCGGATATATAAAGCTTATCCATACATTAAAAAACTCGAGCACGGCAAATGATATTAAAGTATACGCAGCAACCATCAACGCCATTATGGATAAGCCTCTTACATGGCGGACCTTGGATATATTTATACTTAAAATGATTGCCAAAAAAAGTATTATAATAGAATCGATCCATCGGGGAGCCTTCTTTACGAAATCTCCATTTAATACGCTATTCATTATATTGGCATTTGTGCCTACCGCCGGGTAGGTGGGCTGCAATGTATTCGGTTTTATATCGTATAATCCTGCGGCGGTCAGTCCGATAATGCATATCTTGCCTTCAAGCTCGGCTAAATCTACCAGTGGCTTTCCGCCACTGCGTATGCTCTGGAAAGATGTTATAATATCCACGTATGAATAATGCTTAAACGCCTCCCCCCACTTACCGGCCCAGTTTACTATCATCTGGTTCTTGTCATCTACCGGAACATAGATATATTCTGCCCTATGTGTCCCTATTTTTAGATAACGGCTGAATGGTGTCCTTATTATTGTATAATCTTCGGGGTTTAGGCCCATAAGATTGCACGCAACTCTGAATCCAAGCTGCGGATAAGCCTTGCCGTTATAATCTATGACAAGAGGGCTCTTTCTTATGGTGCCGTCTATGTCCGGGACTATCGTTATGTGCCCCTGGCCCTTTGCCCACCTTGAAAACCGCCTGAGCGGAACTATTAGATTGCCTACATCCCATCTCTTCTTCTCTTTATTAAATTTATCGAGTTCTATTGCGTAAGGTATGTATACATTTCCGGCGGTCTTCATCGCCTCTTCAAGGGCGCCATCGCTTAGGTCGTTACTCTCTTCGCTGAAGATGACGTCGAATACGACCGCTGCTGTATTGTATTGGGATAGGGCCATTATCATAGTTGCATGCCATTCACGCGGCCATGGCCATCTCCCTATGCTCTTTATGCTGTCTTCACCCATATCGATGAGCACAATCTTGTCGCTGGTATCCCTGCTGCTTCTTATCCTCATGCGGTAATCGAATGTGGTAAGTTCAAACCTCTCCAGGGTATCATATAAGAAGAGAAAAAGGACTATTATACCCACAGAGATGCTCAGGATCATCTTTATGGAGTCGTAATAACCTCTTCGATTATGCCTATCGGCAATGAGTTTTTTGAGGTCCGATATGTTTAATATTTTCATATTTTGTCCTTAAGGTTTAAGGTCCTTCGCTTCGCTCCCTTTGGTCGTCTCCCGAAAGGTCCTTCAGAAGCTCCTTTTAGTTGTCTCCCGAAAGGTCCTTCGCTTCGCTATGGCGCTTTTTTCATCGCGCCATTACGCTCGCTCAGGATCAGATTTGTCTTTGGCAAATCTGGCGGAGAGAGGAGGATTCGAACCCCCGAGGCGATTACTCGCCTAGTGCTTTTCGAGAGCACCGGTTTCAGCCACTCACCCATCTCTCCGCTTTTTTCTAAGAATATCATAATCATAATACAAAAGCAAGTGGTTAGCTGCGTTTGATAGCAGGATAAGTTACCCCGCCATGCGGATAGATATAAACCCTCGCTTTTTTAGGGGTGCTCTCCGCTGCGGCCTTCAGCATTTCATCAATATTTGTAAACTGGCGAAACAATCCAAGCCTCTTACCCGTGTCTTCCGGGAGGTTGTTTGAATAGATAAATATACGGTTCTTCCTTGCCATCTGCATGGAAAAATGCGACAGAAACCTCTCTTCAACCCTTACGTGCCTCTTTACCATGTCCGTAAACCATAATATCCTTTTTCTGCCCAATACTTTCAGGATGATGCGCAATAAATTATAACTTATGGGAGGGGGTTTGGGCGGCATTGCAATATCACCTATCCTTTCCTTGCATTCCAACAGCGCCAGAATCAGCCCGCCTTCTTTTACACTCTGTTCTACATTGGCAACACAGTTTATGCCCTGGCGCAGGTCGGTATTCATGGGATTAGATACGGCAATCGCTATATCGGCCAGCTCGGTAATCCCCCTGGCATTTATAGATTCGACTATCTTGATGCCTTCCCTATGGGCCTTGATCGGATCGCCGCAAACAAAACGGCATACCTTTAACTCCTGGTTCATGATGGTATTGATGATAAAGATCTCTTTGTTGAGCATCTGCGCGGCTTCTTCAATATCGAGTCTCATGGGGCTATCGTGCGTGCCGATATAATTAAACGTCTTTGACGTAACGCCCTGCATATGATTTTGGGCTATCGTCTTTTCGTATGCCAGGCCAGGGAGTATTATCTTCAATCCCCCTCCGAATCCAAGCAGCGGATGCGGCTTAATCCCGCCGATACATAAGATCAGGTCGGCATCTTTAAGATGCCTGCTTAAATAAACTTTCGTTCCCCTCTTTGTCGTCCCCAGTTTTATATTTTTGCCGATATCCCTGCAGTTATGCCTGATAACTTTTAGCCCCGCGAAATCCCGGCTTCCAAGCTTTTCTTTCAATTCTTCATGGGACATATCGCGGTGAGAACCTATCGCTGCAATAATGGATATCTCCGCTTTTCGGGAACCACAATCAAGGAGATGTTTTAATATAACGCGGAAAAACAGGTGAGTCGGTGTAGGCCGTGTGATATCATCGACGACTATTATTATCTTCTTGCCCGACAAGCCTCCGGAGCCGAGCCCTTTACAGCCAATAGGATTTTTTAGGCCTTCCGTTAAGGATGCGGGGATATCTTTTAGTTCCGGTGCAGGGTGCGGATTTAATTCTCCCAAGACTTCCCAAGTACCGGGAAGATCCAGTGCAATATCCCTTCCTTCAAATGGCAACTTTATCCGGTTTGTCTTCATGCTGATATATTATCCTAGTATTTGTCCAGAGAATCGGCGTGTTCATGCAGTT
>JABMRJ010000190.1 GCA_013202745.1 Candidatus Omnitrophota bacterium | reverse complement strand
TGCCTGCAGACTTCTTCCTGTCGCCTATCAATATCTTCGGGCCTATACCGGATTTTGCGCCCTCTCTGTATTCATAGATGCCTTCGAGAAGGTCGGCAAGGTTCCCTATGCTCCTCGGCCGTTTCTTATCTATCAATCCCTGCAGATACGTCGATACCATATTGTCCGCAGCAGTGTGTATGCACATATATGGCAGGTTAAGGAGCTTGGCTATATCCACATTGCGCGTACAATTCTTGCCGTGGAGCCTTCGCTCGACCTCTGATATGCGCTCGCCCATCATATCTTCAGCTATATCCGGCGATATGCCGAGGTTCTTGAGCTGGTCAGTCTGCAGATTCATCACATCATAAAGTTCTGCATATGCCCTGCCTTCAGGATGGTGGGATATGACAAGATCTATGGGGTTACCCATCTGGTTCAGCCTGTCTGCAACAAGAAGCTCTGCACCCTCTATATCAACGCCTACCATTATCGTCCTTACATCTCTATCTCTGTCGCCATATAGCACTCTGGTATCACTATATGGGTTTAAGAGCGCTTCTTTATCGAATAATGCCTTCCGCGTCCCCTTTAGCGAACTATATCTCTTCTTATTTTTAAGGAGCGTCTTTCTTACATCCTTCTTAGGTCTAGGGTCATTCTTTATCCCTGCCTCCACAACATACTTATATAAGTCGCTTAGTCTCAATTTTCTTCCTCCTTATTGACTCTTTGCGCGTGCCGGTTTGCTATATCTTCAGGAATGCCGCTATTTTCTTGTGGACAGCCGCACCTGTTCTTATAAAAAAACTTGCTGTTATAGACTTTGTTTTTACGGAATACCTTATATATGAAAAAGGAGCAAGTTCCAGGGCTGTAACAAGCACAGAAATTAATAAAATCGCCCTTATAGCCCCGGCGATTACTCCCCCTATACGATCATATATAGATAAAATTTGTACGTTTACTATCTTTTTTATTACAAGTATATCAATTAGGTGGAAAATATACTTAGTAATAAATGCAAGAGCAATATATGTAGTGAAGTTAGCTGCAGATCCTGATAGCGGTGAATGGTTTGCTATTACGCTGCCGAACTGCGAATAAAAATGGAGCGTAATGACTAACACTCCACATATCCCCAACAGCGGTAATAACTCGCTGCCCAGTCCCCTAGTAAAACCTACGTAACATATTTTGAATAAAAGTATTAGGATTAATACGTCAACCCAGTTAAATCGAGAAATAACATCGCTTAATCCCATAAAGTGTTAATAGTATATCATAGATATATAGAAAAGTCAATAGACTGGGCGACGTATTGAAAAAATAATATTAGTATTCACAAAAGGTAGATTTTATATCCAATTTTCTTACTTTGATATTCGTTAAACAACCCATTAAATTATCTGGCCCATTCAGGAGGAACCTTACGTATGTGTCGGTATATCCTGTAAGCATGTTCGTATCCGGATCTTTTGTAGTCTCTATCAGCGCCTCTACACTCTTATTCTTGAGGAAGCGTCTTCTGTATTTGTAAGAAGTCCTTTTGGCTAGTTCTTCCAGGGTAATTCGCCTCTTCTTGAGCTCATCCGGACATATGCGGCCATTCAATCTGCTTGCGTTTGTGCCAACTCTTGCGCTATATGTAAAGATATGTAGCCTTGAAGGCATGATATGGCGTATTAGGCTGATCGTCTTTCTAAAATCATCGCGTGTCTCACCTGGGAAACCGACTATTACGTCTGACGTATTAGATATACCCGGTATCGCCTTCTTTATCTTCTTTATAAGGAACTTATAGTCCCCGGATGTATATGGCCTATTCATAAGTTTCAATATCTTGTCGCTGCCGCTCTGGAGCGGTATGTGCAGGTGCCTGCAGATCTTCTTCGAGGCCTGCATCACCTTGATTAAATCGCCTGTTACCATATTCGGCTCGATAGAACTGAGGCGTACCCTGAAATCGCCTTCTATACCATCTATCTCTCTTAATAAATCTGAGAGGGAGAGTCTCTTCTTAAGGGTCCTCCCCCAGTCGCCGAGACATATGCCTGTCAGCACCAGCTCCTTAAAACCTTTGGTTTTAAGGCGTACCACCTCCTGCAGTATATCCTCCATCTCCCTGCTTCTCGATCTTCCCCTTACAAGGGGAATCTTGCAATATGAACAGTGATTATCACAGCCGTCCTGGACTTTGACAAATGCCTTGGTCTTATTCTGGAAGTCGCTAATCTTTAGGGGCGTATAGAGTTCTCTCTTTTTGTCCGGCGCTTTCATTGTGTCCGGATTGGCCAGGATATCTCTTATCCTGCTTTTTTCATTATTCCTTACAACGAACTCTACATCTTCACTCAACTCTTTTGCGTCATCATTTAGTTGGGCAAGACATCCGGTAAGGACGACCTTGCTGTTAGGGTTCTCTCTTTTGCAATTCCTTATCTGCCTTCTTGAGTTCCTATCGGCCTTGGATGTAACTGTGCATGTATTGACTATATAGATATCTGCCTTTTCGCCGGGCGTCGCCTCTGAATATTCTTGCAGACAGATGAGGGACTCCCTCATGGCCTGGGTCTCATACTGGTTGGTCTTACAGCCGAAGGTATAGAATTTTATTCTTTTCATAGATTGCCGAGCTCGTAATTTATCATAGCCAATATAGAGATTGCTGCAGTATCACACTTAAGCGTATT
>JABMRJ010000189.1 GCA_013202745.1 Candidatus Omnitrophota bacterium | reverse complement strand
ACTCTACCCAACCTGTTTATTTTGGAAGCACCACTGCTGCTAGTAACTTCACCGTAGTTTTATCTGGATCAACCAGCTCTCTGACCATAAGTGATACTCAGGCTGAACTAAGAGCAAATCTGCAGTTTACAGGCACAGGCGCCCAGACAATCACGCACACTACCGGAACCATCAACGCAAGCGCCGATATAACCGTCAATAAGGCATCCGGAACCTTAAGTCTGGGCAGCGCTGCTACGCTGGGCGGAGACTTGACTTTAACCAGTGGGACCTTCGCTACTACTGGTTATGACCTTACGGTGAGCGGGACTTTCGCCAACAACGCCACACTGCAGGTTCAGGGCGGCGAGACATTAACCTTTACCAAAGATACTGATTCAGGATTGGTTGAATACTTAGGAAGCGGCTCTACAAGTTACACTACTCTTAATTACGGCAATAGCTACAACGACCTTAGCTTTAATTCTACTTCGGGTAATAATACCTGGGCGCTTACTACCCAGCCTACAGTAGGAGGCACACTGTATGTAAAAGCGGGTACGGTAGACTATAGCGGGTATACCAGCCCTACGGTGGGTACCTTTAGTCAATCGGGCGGCACATTCACTAGCCCCACCAATATGACATTTAGTAATACTTTTACCCAATCTGGTGGAATCTTTACCACCCCTTCCGGCACTATGACGGTCGAGGTAGACTTTACCCTTTCGGGCGGTACTTTTACTGACAATACCACGACATTTATTATAGATGCAACGTCAGGCGACGCCGAATCTGAGTTTCACCCTAATGGCCATACTTTTAACAATGATCTCACCTTCAAGATCACCGATAGCAGCAATAATACTATAACCATATTAGTGTATGATGACTTCGGAGTCAATGGGGATTTAACAGTTACAAATAACGATGGAGACGCTACCCTCATCGTACAGACTGATGTAGCCGGAACCTACACTGCTACAATCCAGGGTGATCTGCTATTACCTGCTAATTCAGGAAAACAGATCTCTATGCAGCGTGAAGGAGTTGGAGGAGGAAACGTAACTTATGACCTTGCCGGCGCAACAAGTTCCTTTGAGCTTGCCGAAGATACTGCGACATTTACCACGCTCCTAAAGTTTTCTGGCACAGGGGCCCAGACCCTTACCCAATCAGCCGGCACATTGGGCGGCTTTACTACTATTACAGTTGATAAGGCCTCCGGAACAGTGAGCCAGGAAAGCAACGTCTCGCTGGCCGGAAACTTGACTTTAACAAACGGGACCTTTGCTACCGCCGGTTATGACCCCACTGTAACCGGCACATTTGCCAACAACGCCACCTTCCAGGTCCAGGGCGGTGAAGACCTTAGCGGAATAACATTAGACACCGATTCCGGAACCGTAGAATACGTAGGAAGCGGCTCTACAAGCTACGCCTCACTCTGTTACGGCAATACCTATAATCACGTAACCTTTAATTCTACCTCTGGCAATAATACATGGTCTGCAGACGGCGCTGTCAGCGCAGGCGGAAACATGACCTTGACAGGTGGAATCTTCGCCGCTGCTGGTAATTCCGTAAGCGTAACTGGAATATTCGCCAATAACGCTACCTTACAGGTCCAGGGCGGTGAGGATTTAAGCGGCCTGACTAAAGATACAGATTCAGGTACGGTAGCATATGTAGGAAGCGGTGGTACGGCTTATAACAGCCTTATTTATGGAAATAACTACTTTAACCTTACGATAAACTCCACTTCCGGAACCAATAACTGGACACCAGACGCTGATGTAGATGTGGACAATAACTTTGCAATGTCCGGCGGCATATTCACCGCGCCCACAAATTTAAACGTGGGCGGCAATCTTGATCTAAGCGCGGGGACATTTACTCACAACTCGGGAACTGTCATACTTGATGATGCTGCTAAGACCACTCAGGTCAGCGGCAGCGCTACATTTAATAACCTCACATCTACAACCGCGGGAAAGACTATACAATTCACAGCCGATACGACCCAGACGATAGCCGGAACTCTTACAATAACCGGCGCTTCGGGTAACCTTATCACATTAAACAGTACAACCAGCGGCACGCAGTGGAAGATCGACCCTCAGGGTGATACAGATGTGTCTTTTGTCGATGTAAAAGACTCTGAGAATCTGAGTGCTGCTATTATAGACCCCGCAACCTCTACTGACAGCGGCAATAATACAAACTGGTTCCCTGCTGCTGGTGAAGAAGATGCAGCAGAAGTAGATGTGCCTAATGACTTAGAGCTTATAGAAACTGACGTTGAGATAACTGCAGAGGGCGGTGAAGAGCCCCAGATAAAGAAAGATGATGAGCAAGAAGAAGATACAACAGAAGAAGAATCAGAGGAAGAGGCTGAAGAGGCTGCAGCTGTAACTGAAGCCCAGACACCGGAAGAGTCCAAAGTTGATCTCTCTATCGATCTGGGCAAACTCGAAGGCGCACTTGAGAGCAATAATAGATGGGATACGTCCTACTATGGCACGGGGGATAAGGTGACTATACACTCTACTCACGAGGGCACTACTTACACAGCCAATTATACTGATGCTGGTATAGATGAGAGTACTATAAAACTTATAACCGCAGGTAATAGCTTATCTTATCGGGCTAGGATTGAGTAAGAAGGCGTTACTCTTCGCCTGTAATTTTCTTCCTTTCTAAAAAACGTATCTTGTCAAATAACTCTTCCGCTTCCTTAAATTCTTCTTTACTGTAAAGTATGAGTGCTTTTTCGTATAGTGAGTCTATCTTGGCCTGCACCTCTTTGGAACCCTTGATCTCGACAACATCCTCTTGAGAGAGTTCCTCAGTAAAAAGGCCTAACTCCCTCTGGTGCTCCAGCGCCTCTTCTTCTGCCTGCGTCTCTTTGGCTATCTGCTGCGGGATCTGCTCTATATAGTAGTTGGTACTTGCATAATTGGGGAGGACCTTTTGAATCTCCGTAAACTTCTCATGCGCCTCTTCATACCTCTTAACCCTGTAGAGCCTTATGGCCTGGTTATATATAACCGCTGCGTCACGTTTAAGGGCATTCTCCTTGATCTTTAGCACCCTCTCTCTTGCGTATCTCTCTTCTTCAAACCTTCTCTCTGACTCCTTTATATAATCCCTCATATCGGGATCTCTTGTAATCTCAAGGACCTTATTCCATTCCGCTTTTGCCTCTTTAAGTTTACCCTCCTTATAAAGGGCGCTCCCCTTTTCAAAGTATTCCCTTGATATATCCTCCCTCTCTTTGTACCTGCTAAAGAGCCTTTTTTTCTTTATCTCATCATTCACAACCCTTATATTCTTCTTTGCCTCTGATATCAGGCGCTTAAGGCTATACATATAAGAAGGCATTGCCTGCTCTATTATATTCCTTCCTATATTTATCTTCTGCTCCTGTACCGGCTTTACCGCATCCTGGGCGTATATAGGTACGGCCACAAAAGCTATTAACGAATACATGATAAAGACTCTTTTAACCCGCATTATTCACCTGGAATTCAAGCATTAGAGGCCTTGCCTCGGCCTCGGTTATTACCTTCCACCACATCTCTCTCGCCTTTTCAAACTCTCTGTTTTTGTAATACTTCATGGCAAGATCATTAAACTCAGCCAGCTCTTTCCGGTGCTCTATGCTTGCCTTTACATATCCCCTTACATCCTCAAAGAGCGCAGCGCTTATATTGATTATGCTTTCATAATAGAATTGCGCTTCTTCGAGATTGTTCCTATCATAAGCCCTCTCGGCAAGATAAAAGTAGTTATAGAGCTTCTCCCTTATCATGCTCTCCGGATTTGTAAGTTCGGCATTCAATACGGCAAAAGCTATGCCGCTTATATACTCTTCAATAGCCAGCGCGCCTATCCTTGCAAACTCTGCCGGGAAATTATCTTCAAAGTCTAATGAAAGGTGCATACGGCCTGCCGGGCTTCCGGATGAAGGTTTTTTACCCATAAAAAAGAACCTCTGCCCCAATGGAAAACCCCATTCCAACCTCACAAGCGCCTGGTCAAAGAGCTTAAGCCTAAGCCCTGTGCCTACGCTTGCAAGTGATGTCTTTTCCAGATCTGTCCAGGTATTCGGATTCCTCTTTGTTCCGTATGCATAATCGAAGAATACGAGACCGGTCAGCTCTTCCTTTAAAGGCCTTGCTGCATAAGGTATCTTTACATTGTCGGAAAGGAAGTTTGGCGAGAATAATAACTCTATGTTTGTCTGTATGCCGGTATCTGCCAAGTAATCGCCTCCCGGATATCCCCTTACCGAATTCATCCCGCCCAAGGAAAGCTGTTCCTGGGGTGCGAGCTTCATGAACGTAAGCTGCCCTTTTGCCTTCATGCTTGCGCGCAGGTCGAATGGAAGGTTCTTGGCATATTCAATATCTATATTGAATTTGGAAAAGACGTTATTTGCCCCCCCTGAAGAGAGCCTGTCTTTTCTGCGCGACCCGAAGAAGTTAAGCCCCTGCGAAAATTTAGGGCTTATACTCACTACGCTATCGGTGTCATTATAAAGAAAATTACCGCCGGCCCTGAATATCCTAAGCCTATCGCGGTTAATTGTACCTGTATCACCCATCTTTGTTATCTTATTCTTGGCGTCGAGCCCGAAGTTGATATCACCTATGCGTTTATCCCTGTAAAAGATATCCTGATAGATGAATATACTTGCTTCGTGGGCCTTCATCGCTATATCGTACGCGGCAAAATCCCCCTGCGGATTGGCCTTGCTCTGTGAATATCCGTAAAGAAGTGTTGTCCCGAAGTTTGTTATAGGCACATTGTGGTAGAAATAGATCGCTCCGAGGTATCTTCCAAAGAGGTAGCCTGCTATAAGGCTGTCGTCAAACCCCATAAAGTTATTATGCCTAAAACCGAGCTTCGTCCTGATTATTCCTGTTGTAGACGCGCCTTCAAGATCGAGCGATCCCATTGAATGCAACGGGTAGCGGGTCTCGGCATCCAGCATCACGTCTGTTGTCCCGGGCTCTTTACCTGAACGCAGGGTGGCCGCCACATTCCTGTCCGCAGCCTTGTTCATAAAGGAAATGCTTCGCGACATCTCATCGTAGCGCAGGATATCGCCGGGTTTCAGCGACCAGAAGTATTTTATCCTGTCTTTGTCATAATACTTGTGGTCACCTATCTGGAGCTCGCCCATCCGCGTCTCAACTATCTGAAGGATGACTTCTTTATCCGTGATCTCCTGGGGCGGGACAAAACATGCGGCCATGACGCCTTTTTTTAAGTATTCGCTCTCTATCCTCTTCGCAAGGTTCTTTATCTCCTGGAAAGTCACTTCCTTATCCAGATACTTCTTCGCTACGTGCTCAAACTCTTCCGGAGAAAATGTCTCCATGCCGATAAGGGTTATCTTCTCTATAAAGAATTTGGGTCCTTCCGGTTCCGCATCAAAGGCCCCTGCTACCTCTTTCTCTTCTTCTTTTGGGATCTCTTTTTGGCTGGGCCTGAATTTCTCTTCTATCTCTTCACGGAGAAATGTCCTCTCGAAGTCCCTGGTGGCCTTATCGAGATTCACTTGCTGGGAATAGGCATGCGCGGAGAAAAAACATCCTGATATTAATAATATCATTATTACTATACGTATCTTTTTACACCACACCATATTATAACAATATTACCTGCTAAAACATACAATGTCAAACTTTATTTGGTTAATTGCTTTTTATTTTACTATCATGTATACTTTGTATTAGGAGGTGATGATAGTGAAAGCTTTAAAAATTATATGTATCTTGGCCTTAATATTGAACTTATGCACTTTGGCGCTTGCCCAAGAGGTGAGGCGCACAGGTACGATCGTTGATCTCGAAGGTAACGTACTATTGAAAAGATTTGGCAGCGAGGATTGGGTGTCTGTTGAGATAGGGACAACCGTAAATGAAAAGGATGTCATAAAGACCAGGTCTAACTCCTGGGCCGTCTTGAATATAGCAGATGACGAGGGCGCAAGCTCCATAGAGATTAAAGAAAATTCACAACTTATAGTCTGGGAGCTTGTAAAGGATGAAGCCAGCGGGACCCAGAAGACATTCCTCGATCTTGCCATAGGCAAGGTCATGATTAAGGCTCAGAAACTCCATACCGAAGAGTCTAAGTTTGAGGTAAAGACCCCTACGTCTATAGTCGGTGTAAGGGGAACTATCTTTGAGGTTGAGGTAGAATCTCTGGATTAAACTGCCTATTCCTTAGAGAGTTTGTCGATCATGCCGGAGAGGAGTTTCTTTTCCTTATCTGTCAATCCTACAAATTCTGCCCCTGCGTGGTAGGTTCTGACACCTTTTGAATAAATCTTTTCCGCAGGTCTTACCCAGGCAATGCGAGCTTTTGAGAGTAATGGTTTCTTTCTGGATGAAAGGTTAAGTTTCAATTCCACTTTTGCATTTTTCTCAAGAGGTGTCTCACCTATAAAAGATACTCCGCCTTCTGAAATATCCAGCGTCCGCGATAAATACGTCTTTTCAGATAGGTTTATCTCCACGTCCGTCCTATAGGGGACTCTTCTGAAGCGTCTTGCATTAGAGCCTATGAATATCCTTTTTATGTAGAGGTTGCTCAAGAGCTGCTGCGTCGTCTGCGGTTTCGTTTCGAAGGGATATGATAGAATACCGAGGTTTATGAAGACATTTTCTATATTTTTTTCCTTAAGGTAATTCTCCAATCTCTTTTTAAGGAATCTATAAATCTCCTCCGCCTCTTTTTCGCTCACTTGCGGAAAGAGGAGGCTCGCCTCCCCCTTCTCCATGTCTACGAGAACTATCTGCGGATTCTCTTTGTCCGGCTGCTCAAATTTATTGCACACCATAGTCACGACATCCGTCAAGCCCTTAAAGAGTCTTTCATGGCTTATCTTGAGCATCTTTTTGAATTCTTTATAATTGACCACAAAGATATTTATAAGATAGAGGGGGAGTTCTTTACCCAAAAGGGCATTTATCCTCTTTCTGATATCTTTATCGAGCCCGCTCGTCGTGTAAAAACGCGACAATGTAAAATAGAATTTACTGCCGACTCCGACTTTTGACTCAACCCATATCTCGCCGCTATGTTTCTCAACGAGTTCCTTCGCTATAGAGAGGCCCAGACCTACGCCTCTTCTCTGCGCATCAGATTTATCCGTCACCTGGACAAATTTATTAAATAGCCTGGAGAGGTCTTCTCTGGATATTCCTATACCGGTATCGATTACGCCTATCCTCACTTTCGTCTGTTGAACTTTCAGTTCTATTTTGATGCGGCCGCCGCGCTCTGTAAATTTCAGCGCGTTATTTATAAGATTGGTTACCACCTGATTTATCCTGTCGGGATCGACAAAGATATTTACCTCTTCCCGCGGAATAATATATTCAACCTCGACGCCTTTTTCCTGCGCATTATGGATAAAAAAATCCGCGGAGTCTCTTAATATATCTGCAAGATTTACCAGTGAGAAGTTTAGCTTAAGCTTGCCGCCCTCTATCCTCGATAGGTCAAGGAGGTCTTCTATGATGCCCTTGAGGCGTTTTACATTATTTTTGGCGGTCTTGAGCAGTTTCGCCTGGACATCATTTACTGCACCCGCCGTCTTATCTGACAAAAGCTCAACCGCCTCATTGATTATTGCAAGCGGGGTCCTCAGTTCGTGTGAAACGACCGAGACGAATTCAGACTTTAATTTGTTAAGTTCTTCAACCGTACCGAGCTTCTCTTCTATCTTTACCTTCTCATCCCTCAGCTGTTCATACTGCATGCGCTGTGTTATATCCCTCGTTATGCCTATCAGGCCTATTACCCTGCCATTATCGTCATACCTGGGTATCTTTGTCGTGGAGACGTAGTTATCTATGCCGTCTGCCCTTGTAGCCCTCTCTATCTTGTCCACTATCGCCTTGCCAGTCTCTATGACCTCCATATCATCCTTGGCCATGTGGGCAGCACGTTTCTTTGGGAAGAAATCATAGTCGGTCTTGCCTATGACCTGTGTCGGCTTAAGCCCAAGACCCTTTGCGTGGGCATCATTTACCATGACAAGCTTCCCCTGCCTGTCCTTAAAATAGATGACGTCAGGGGTATGCCTCATAAGCTCTTCGAGGAGCCTGTATTTATGGGCCAATTTCCTATATTTAATTCTACCTTTTTCTTTACTCATAGCATGTAATATTATACTATAAAGGGCGGTTTAAATCAATAAACTTGTTAAAATAGTCCGGAGGATGTATAATATAGCACATGCTGAAGGCTTTATTCGAAAATATCTTCACCCCCCTAAAGAGAATACCACACCAGTATATGGGCGAGTTTATGGAGAACGGCATGCTCTTCATAAAGAGCCGGGTGCACCTCTTCTGCGCACTTTCAGTCGGCATCTACGTCATGGTATCCCTGATGGGGCTTATAATGGCACCTTCGGACTTCAGGCCTGAAGAAGTCCCCCTGATGGGATTCCTCGTCATGGGCGGGATCCTCATACTCTATTTTAATAAAAAGGCCAAGACCATACATATTGCAAAATTAAATGCCTATTTCTTTACCGCACTTCTCCTCCTGCTCGTTACAAAGGTCTGTATCATATACTACGAATATGCAAGAGAGAGTGCAGCAATCTACCTATTTATGCTCTTTTTAGTCTCTTTTACGATATCGTGGATACCGGCAGAGGTTATCCTCATAACCCTGATGCACATAGGTGCATTTACGCTCTATTATCTCTACATACAGAGGTTCGCGCTCCCGGAGATAAGCGCAGATTTCAACCTGCAGGCCCTTGCAGACGGTACAATACTCCTCTTTATGGGATTCATAATATGCATGGCGATAAGAAGGAAGGATACGGCAAGGGATATAGATAATTTTCTTCTTTATAAGGAGATAGAACGAAAGAATGCGCAGATGGAGAGAGAGCTGGAACTGGCAACGCGCATACATAAGACACTCATCCCAAAATCTATAAGCACCGACCTTGTCGATGTATCAGTACTATACCTCCCGATGTATTATATCGGGGGCGATTATGCAAAATTCCGTTTTATTGATAAGGACAAACTACTCTTTATAATATGTGATGTTACAGGGCACGGTGTATCGGCAGCACTCCTTGTAAACAGGCTCCATACAGAATTTGAGATGCTGGCAAAAGAAGGTAAAGAACCGGGCGCACTGCTGAGAGAGCTTAATGACTTCATCGTAAATGATTTTGCCGGGACCAATATGTACTTAAGTGCATTCTGCTGCATGCTCGACTTTAAAGATATGCGATTTATCTACTCAAACCATGGGCATCCCTCGCAGTACATATACCGTGTTAACATGTCTGCTATTGAACGGCTCGGTTCACAGGCAAGCCTGCTCGGTATATTCCCTGAAAAAGAAGAAGCGCAGCAAAAAGGTATAGACTTCAGTAAGGGTGACCGCATACTCTTATTTACCGACGGTATAATAGAGACAAAGGATAAAAGCGGCCAAGAGTACGGGCGCGACAGGCTGGAAGATTTTATAAAGAATAATTATTCCTTTGACGTGGACCTCTTCAATAACAGGCTCCTTGAAGAATTGAATAGTTTTAAGGCGGGCGATTTCAAAGACGACATCTTTATCTTGAACATTCGGGTCAAATGAGCACATGAGTTACACGACCGCAGGGAGTGTAACTCATGAGTGCGAATTTAATCCGCCGTAGCTGCCAAGCAACTGGTATGTAGCACAGCGAAGGTGGACAAATGATCACTCCCTCAGCTGTTTCTCTGCATCAATTATTCCGCGGTTAATTAAAGATATGCTTTTGTGTACCTTTTCCTTTAATCCTGATGAAACAGGCGCATTGAGTACTTCACGCAGGACCTGTATAGTCATCCTAAAACACCGGATCACTTCACCTTCGTCGGCATCCGTATGACGCAGGATCCTATCGAACGGTTCTTTATTCATCCATGCCTCGAGACATGATGTGAGGTGGTAAAAACACCTCTTGCTAAAAGGCGCAATCTCGAGTCTCTTCTCAATCTTGTTTATACGGTAAAGCATATTGTCTGTGATCCTCCACAGGTGTTTCGTATTCTTCGATAGGATGGGTTTTCTTGCGCCTTTTCTGGGCTCAAAGACCATTGCGAGCGACACGACGCCCAACTGTACCGCCGTAAGATCTTCAAGCAGCCCTTCATCATAGAGTTCAGCGATCGGCATCTCGTAACCATATACCCTGCTTGCAAAGATCCCCTTATCAGTAAGGCCATCCGGACCTATGTGTTTTAACTCTTTTAAAAGCTTCACCTTCGCCTGCAGCAGCTTAATCGCCTTATCGCGCTTGCGGGTATTCTTCTGAAAATAATGGAATGAGAGCGGATATATATCATAAAGGCCTTCCCCGAACTTTTGGTAAAGGTTTAATATGGTAGCATATGAAGCATTAAACCTCGATATGACCTTTTCAGGCCTGCCATATATGACCCTCCAGACCTCCTCGAGAGTTGTATAATGCGGGTTTATCCGACTGTATACAAACCCTTCAGTATCTATGCCGCGCCTTCCTGCCCTGCCGGCCATCTGGTAGAAATCACGCGTCTTGAGCGTGCCGAAAAAACGCCCTGAATATTTTCTGAGCTCGTCAAAGACTACTGTGCGGGCAGGCATATTTACCCCCAGGGCAAATGTCTCCGTCGTAAATATGACCTTAACGAGCCTGCTTGTAAAGAGCTGTTCTATAACCTCTTTTAATGTCGGGAGCATCCCCGCATGGTGGTAGGCTATCCCTCTCTCTATTAAAGAGCGCATTATTGAGGCGCTCTTTTCGCCTATTAAGTCAAATCTATGGCATAATTTTTCATAGAGGGCTATTATATCCCTCCTCTCTTTTTCGTTTAGAAAATCTGACCCCACCAGTTCTTCGGCGAGATACTCACACCGCCTCCTTCCGAATACGAAATATATGCATGGCAGTTTATTTTCCCTGTAGAGGCGGTTTATAAGTGTCACAGGACGGTTCGGGCTCTTATGTCTGGCAAAACTTCTCAACTTTTTAAAATTATCCAATATCATGCCATGGTATTGGTAGAAGAAGTGGAGCGGCACGGGTCTCTTCTCTTCCCTGACCACCTTGATCGGTTTTTTGTGCACTGAGTGAATCCACTGTGAAAGCTCGTCTATATTCGGTATCGTCGCTGAAAGCGCAAGCATCTTCATATGCTGTGGCAAAAATATGAGAGACTCTTCCCATACGGTCCCCCGCTGGTAATCGTCGAGGTAATGGATCTCGTCGAATATGATCCATGAATATTTTTCAAGCCCGCTGTGTTTTTCAAGAAGCTTATTGCGAAATATCTCCGTGGTCATGATGAGTACCTGCGCATGCGGGTTTATACTTACGTCGCCCGTAAGTATACCTATCTTATCTTTGAATATTCCCTGGAAATCGCGGTACTTTTGATTGGAGAGGGCCTTTATGGGAGCTGTATATATTACCTTTGTACCCCTGGCGAGTGAGTCATTTATGACATATTCCGCTATTACGGTCTTGCCGGCGCCTGTAGGCGCTGAGACGAGGCATGAGTGGCCTTCTTTAATGTAATCTATAGCTTTCTTCTGGAATGGATCATAGATCATTGCAGGCCTTATATCACTTCTTAATTTGCGTGGGTTCTTTTATCCAGATAAGTTCGCCGGCGCCTTCTTTTAGATCATCAATCTTTATGAGGGCCAGGCTGGCCTTCTTCATGACTATCTCTTCTGTATTTTTGCCAGTCAGAAATGAGATACACATGCTCAAATGCGGCTGGTGCCCCACAACGAGCAGCCTCTTTAAATCCATGTAGCCCTTAATTTCATCTAAGAAATCCGACGGGTCACCGGATACAACGAGATTTTCTGATTCTCTTATCTTATCCTTTGCCTTAAATACATTCCCGACGATATCTGCCGTCTGTCTTGCCCTTAAAAACGGGCTTGTTAGGATAAGGTCTATCTCTTTTGTAGACTTTTTAATGGATTTTGCGACACTCGATATGGTCGCCGCGCCAAGAGAAGTGAGCGGCCTGACCCTATCTTTCATGCCTTCTTTCCTTTCACTCGCATCGGCATGTCTCAGTAGATATATATCCACAGCCCCTCCCTATTAAGAAACCAGGGTCTTTCTCCCTATCTCCTCGGCCTCTTTTGCGCCTTTTAGCTTTTTCACTATAGCCAGAGCAAAGATGAGTGCTGTCCCCGGAGCCCTGCTCGTTATAATATTACCATCGACGACAACGCTGTCTTTGGAAAAGATCGTATCTTTGCCAAAACCGTCTTCCATGCCCGGATATACAGTCGCCTTTCTGCCTGATAAGATGCCTGTCGGAGCAAGGACTACTGCCGGGGATGCGCATATAGCGGCCACTATCTTACCTTCGCTATGCATCTTGACAATAATGTCTTTCACTTTTTTTGAAGCTGCCAGATGTGTTGCGCCGGGCATTCCTCCCGGGAGGACTATACCGTCGAGGTTCGTCTTAAGGTCGTCCAGTTTCATATCGACAGCGATCTTTAGATCATGGGCGCCCGTTGCCATACCGGCTTTAAGTCCGCATATGATAACCTCGAGCTCCGCCCGTCTCAATATATCTATTACGGTAACGGCCTCTATCTCTTCAAATCCATCTGCCAGTATGACTGCTAATCTCTTCGACACAGATCCCTCCTGCGCAGTTTAGCTTTACAGACAATTATACCATAAGACTGCAAAAATACAAATTGGTCCCATTTTCTGACAGCATCACCTTGCATTTTTTGATTTATAGGATATAATAGTAGTATAATATTGGACTAAAGGCCTTAAAGTTATAGAGAAATAGAAAGGAGTACCGTGGTAAAAAGAAGGAAAAAGAATAGTTCGAATTTAATGGCTGAAAACAGGAGGCTTCTTAAAAGATTGAGGGATCTCTCGTCGAGAGATTCCCTTACCGGCGCATATAACTATCAGTATCTCATAGAGCGCCTTGGTATAGAGCTAAAACACGCCAAGAAGTATATATTTAACCTCTCTCTTATCATGCTCGATATAGATTATTTCGAATCGGTTAATGATACATATGGATACCGGTCCGGCGATAAGGCGCTCAGGGAATTCTCTGATCACATAACAAAATTTGCAAGAGAAAATGACGTCGTTATGCGTTACGGCGGCGCTACATTTGTAATACTGCTTCCTGATACTGATAAGAAAGGGGCCGTCTCCCTGGGTCAGCGCTTATGTGAAAATATACAGAAACACCCCTTCCATTTAAAAAAGGGCAAGATTAAACTAAAGATCAGTATAGGCGTGACCACCTTTCCTGAGGATGGGATAGATTCTGTATCGGGTGTGCTCGAGGCAGCCGGAAGGGCCGTTCATGAAGCAAAAGAGGCCGGTGGAAACAGGGTCGCATTTGCTGAGAGAACTGCAAAGGATATAAAAAATATACCCCTGCCTAAGGATATAAAGCTTGATGATCTAAAGATGAGGTTAAAAAAGACCGGGAAAAAACTCGACCAGACACTCTGGGACTCCATATACGCCCTGGCCAAAACCATCGAAGCCAAAGACCATTATACGGGTGAACATGCGGAGAAGATGATCTCTATAGTCAAGGGGATAGCAAAGGAGCTTAATCTGTCAAATAAGGATATTGTCAACTTAGAAAGGGCCGCCGTGCTTCATGATCTCGGCAAGATAGGTATAAGTGACAAGATACTGCTTAAGAAAGGTAAGCTTACAAAAAAAGAGTACGCAGAAATAAAGAGACACCCAAATATAGGCGCAGAGATAATCAGGTCCATACATTTTCTAAAAGAGGTAGTGCCGCTTATACTTCACCATCACGAAAGGTTCGATGGAATGGGGTACAACTACGGCTTGAAGGGTAAAAATATACCTATCGGCGCCAGGATACTCGCTATAGCCGACGTCTACCAGGCCCTCATATCAGACAGGCCGTACCGCAAGGCCTTCTCCAAAAAAGAGGCGATTAAAATCCTACTGGCAGGCGCGGGCACACAATTTGATCCGACGGTCGTAGGCGCCCTTCTTAAATCACAGAAGTTTAAAAAGAAGATAAAAAGATGATTGCAAAGAGAGATTTAAATATCTTCCGAGTGGTAGGCACCCCCCCCAAGAAATCCTTAAGATTCTTAGTGGGTCTGAGGGTAGCGTGAGGAGTAGAAGCAGACGCTGAATTCTATATCCTCTTTCGCATCTGCATAAATCCGCGAATTCCTGATATGGTCGAGTATGTCGAGCTTTAATTTGCTTATCGCTTCATCCTGCGTTGAGGCATGGGAGTAGAGATTTAATTCCGGGCAGCTTGCCACGAATATATTGTCGTCACCCTTATAGACCTCTATATCTATATACATATTACTTT
>JABMRJ010000188.1 GCA_013202745.1 Candidatus Omnitrophota bacterium | reverse complement strand
CCCTTAAGTTGCCTTCTATAATCTCGGGGTTAAATTTTTTAGAGTATTTCTCCTTGAAATTCTTCTCTACCGTAGCAAGTTCCAGTATCCCCGTCGCCTTTAAGAGCGCCGCTATCATGGGGGTATTGGGTATATTCCTCTTGAGCTCTTTTATGGCTATATCGGTAGCCGGGACGGTGAAGATCTTGCGCCCTTTAATTTTAAGCCTATCCCTTAAATCTTTGGCGGATTCATTGGTGTTTACTACAAGGGTTCCGTCTTCGGTGAGGCCTTCGGTAACATCTATTACTTCAAGGAGTGTAGGATCAAGGACTACTACTACTTTTGGTTCGGTGACCTGGGAGTGTATATAGATAGGGGCGGTGGATATTCTTGTAAAACTCCTTACAGGCGCGCCGGCGCGTTCGGGGCCGTACTCGGGAAACGCTTGTATAAACTTACCGTCTAAGATCGCTGACTCTGCTAATATCTTTGCTGCAGTTACAGCGCCCTGACCACCCCTTCCATGCCATCTAATCTCTAATAGTTCACTCATTAACCGACTACTATCTATGTTGATGACTTCTCAGAGGAAGCCCCACTCTTCATTGCCAGATAATATGAAAGCAGGCAGATCGTAACTACTACACTGAGATATCCGTTGACCCCGGCGCTTATTACTCCGGTGATAACCTGCAGGAATTTTCCTTTTATCACAAGCGACAGGATGCCCGCTATTATGCCCATTATTAAACCGACGCCGAAACCTATCAATACCAAGAGCGCCCCGAGCCCCACAACCTTCAGGAGGGCCTTCCTTACAAAATCTATGGACGCCTTCATGGCCTGCACTATGCTTATATCTTCTACTACCAGTATATAAGGAGAGAGGAAGAGGAGCACAACAAGGTATAAACCTATCCCGCCCACCACCAATGCCACGATCGTCGTAATTGCTATGAGAACCGCGTTTCCTGTAGGCGCAGAAGCCGCTACTATGAGCGTAGCGAGAAAACCTATAATACCTATTATCAATACTATAACGAGCGCAAGCGCTAAGAGTCTTACATAAAATTTTGCGCCGTAATCCTTGAACTTTGCCAACTCAAGCTTACCGGTCTTTACTATGTCTCGCGCAGCACCCAATACGCCGCCCTGTATAAATATGCTTGCCAGGACAAATATAATGCTTATTATGGCAAGCGCAGGTGACATGGCAGCGCCTACACCCACTCCTGCTGGCGGGGTCTCTGGTGTAAATGGGATGGTGCCCAGATTCCATATAAGATTGAATGCCAATATAACAAAGACCAAGTTCAGATTCTTGCTAGCTAGCTCAAAACCTTTCTTAATCGCGTCCAGTACTTTCATGTGGCGCCTCCTTTTGTATTATATAATGACTTTACATTAAATTAGCACCAAAGTCAAGAAAAATTCCTAAAACTGCCTCCTGCCTTCGAACGCCTTTGTCAATGTGGCCCGGTCTGCATATTCTATATTGCTCCCTACGGGAATACCGAAAGCTATACGTGTCAGTTTTACACCAAGCGGGCCGAGCACGCGAGAGAGATAGAGGGCGGTCATATCGCCTTCCTGGTCTGAATCTGTAGCTATTATCGCCTCTTTTATCTTTTCTCTCTTTAGAAGATCTGATAGGGAGTCTATCTTGAGGTCTTCGGGGCCTATACTATCGAGGGGTGAGAGGGCGCCCATAAGGCAGAAATACCTGCCATTATACTGCCCCGTCTTTTCTATGGCTATTATATCGTTTGGATTCTCGACTATACATATAAGAGATTTTTCCCTCTTTGGATCGCTGCATATGTCACAGAGGTCGCCTTCGCTTAAGCTATTACAGCTCTTACAGAATGTTATAGTCTTTTTTACATCCATTATCGCGCGTATAAGAGAATCGGCGTATTCTTTTGGCGAGCGCAGTATATAGAATGCGAGCCTCTCGGCTGTCTTGGAACCGACGCCCGGCAGACGTGCGAGACTTTCTATAAGCCTGCTTAATGATTTGGGTATGGCGGACATATCTACCTGAAGGTCTTTTTTACTATTCTACCATCGAAGACTTCTAGCGCTGACTGGATCATAGGTTCGTTTAGAACATCGGGCCCTGCGGGTTCTTTCCTGCTGCGTACTTCTTTCCCGTCGGAAGCCGGGATGTTGTCTTCCCGACTGGTATCCTGTGTTATAAATGATACTCTTAACTCTTTTCTGAGGATATCCTTCAAAGCCGCTTCTATAAGATCCTTATTTTCCCTGCTCTCAAGAGCCTCTTTATGCAGAGAATAATTTTTGGGAAACCCTATGCAAAGAGAGCCATCTTTTACATAGAGAGGTGACCCCTCCAGAAGATAGGATGCCACCGACATCTTCTTCGTCTTGATCACCTTAAGGAACGTTGGCCATATCTCCTGGATCTTTGCAAGATCAACATCTGTAGAGGGCGTCTTCTCCGTAAGGGTCATCGTCTGGACAGTTGCTTTGGGCTCGACCTCTTTTGGTGGCGGGCTGCTCTCTACTCTTCTGACGACCGCTTCAGGCATGGATGGAAGGTCTCTTTTTTCTATATCCTTGATCTTCTCCAGGATGCTGTTTAAGGATTTCATAGATGCGCGTTTTGTAATCTTAATCACTGCCAATTCAAAGATGACGCGCGTAGAGGTCGATCTCTTCATCGATTCATACGCATTGAGCAGTATATTGGATATATAAAATAGCTCTTCTGTAGAAAATCTCTTTGTCTGGTTAACCACTCTTTCTATCGATTGCCTGCTCGAATCTATAAGGGCGCTTGGATCCTTGCTCACATTTGCTACCATAAGATTCCTGAAATGTCCGATGAGGTTTAACATGAAGAATGAAAGGTCTTTACCGCCTGCCATAAGCTTATCTATGAAGGCCAATGCCCCGGGCGCATCTCTTTCGGCTATTATATCGGTAAATTCTTCCAGCATCTCCTCATTTACCGTCCCGAGTATACGCGTTATATCATCTTTTCCTATCTTGCTATTGCAGAAGGTGCTCAACTGATCGAGTATAGATTCTGCGTCCCTCAGGCTCCCCTCGGCCTGTCTTGCTATAGAGAATAGTGTCTCTTCTTCAACCTTTATTGATTCGAGTTTTGCGATCGTCTTTAATTTGGAAACTATATCTTTTACCGATACCCTTCTAAAATCAAACCTCTGGCACCTGGAAAGTATGGTAGGAATCACCTTGTTGGGGTGTGTCGTAGCAAAGATAAATTTTACATGAGGCGGCGGCTCTTCAAGCGTCTTAAGGAGGGCATTAAAGGCTTCCTGCGTAAGCATATGGACTTCGTCTATTATATAGAGCTTATACTTGCCGTTAGTCGGGGCAAATTTGACATTTTCGCGAAGCTGCCTGACCTCATCTATGCCCCTGTTGGAGGCGCCGTCTATCTCTATGACATCCATGCTGATGCTCGACGATATCTCCTGGCACAATATGCATTTGTTGCATGGTTTAGGGGTGGGGCCCTTCTCGCAGTTGAGTGCTTTTGCAAGTATCCTGGCGGTGGTCGTCTTGCCTATGCCTCTCGGTCCGCTGAAGATGTAGGCATGTGCAACCCTATTTTGCTTTATGGCATTCTTGAGGGTAGTAGTTATATGTTCCTGTCCTATTACCTCGTCGAAATCTTTTGGCCTGTATTTTCGTGCGAATACTACGTAGCTCATATGTTTTATTTAGTGTCTTCGTGTTTGTGCCCCTCGCTTCCCTCGCTTCGCTCGGGACTTCGCCCTTCACTTCGCTCAGGGCTCAGCGGGACAGTTTGCTTGAGGTCAGCAGAAGCAAACTGGCGGAGAGGCTGGGATTCGAACCCAGGAAGGAGGTATTAACCCCCTTAACGGTTTAGCAAACCGCGGCACTAAACCAGACTGTGCGACCTCTCCAAAAACTTATAGCCGCCTTTCCCGCCACTGAGTTTTGCGCACGGCGGGATCCCGTTGCCTATTGTAAACACTAGGGCGGCGGGAAAACCGGGCTAGGCAACCCCTTCTATGTAACTCCTTACCAGATTTAGGTCCTCTTTCTTGATCTCTGCAAACTCAAGCCCGATCTTGTTGTCCCTTGAAGGCATAGTCTTGCAGACCATGACCCTTCCTGTAAATTCTATGTCTTTAGTAGCCTCCTTGGCACCTTTGTCAGAAACTATCGGAAATGCTTTTATTCTCAAAAGGAGTATAAGCCCTTTTGGCAGATAATATGATGCCATAAACCCGCACCCCAATGGGCTTACATCGATGAGGGTAAGGTCTGCCGGCTCTTTGTAAAGGTGGATTTTATGCTTCAGGTCATCCTTGATCTTAAATGTGCCCTTGAGATTTATATCTTTCCTTACCGCACGTCTACTTGAGATGGGATCCATAATAATCTTTGCTCCTCTTTGGCTTAAAAAAATCTTTCATCAACGATGCGCATTCCTTACTAAGGACATCCCCTCTGATAATAACCTTATGATTAAGTTTATTATCTGATCCTATATTAATAACAGAGCCGCATGCCCCGCTCTTAAGATCTTTGGTTCCATATACAAGATTTCTGATGCGTGCCAGGACGGCGGCTCCCATACACATCGGGCAGGGTTCAATTGTAACATAAATATCACAATTGTTCAATCTCTCATTTCTGAAGAAGTTTGCGGCCTGCGTAATGGCAAGTATCTCAGCGTGTGCCGTCGGGTCTTTGAGCATCTTTATCTGGTTATGGGCCTTCGCTACGATCCTATCCTTATGCACTATTACTGCCCCTACCGGCACCTCATCTATCTCAAAGGCCTTCTGCGCTTCCTTCAGCGCCTCATTCATATAAAATTCTTGTTTATTCATATAAGTTGTGCCTGGTCCCGCAAAAATTTTATATTACATAGTGGCGCGCC
This sequence comes from Candidatus Omnitrophota bacterium, assembly GCA_013202745.1. Lineage (GTDB taxonomy): Bacteria > Omnitrophota > Gorgyraeia > JABMRJ01 > JABMRJ01 > JABMRJ01. The sequence continues at coordinate 106 of JABMRJ010000188.1, read as the reverse complement.
CGGGCCGATTCGAACGGCCAACCTACTGGTTCGTAGCCAGGCACTCTATCCAATTGAGCTACGGGCGCAAATTTTCAAATTTTTGCGGGACGACACCTTGTTTCGT
>JABMRJ010000187.1 GCA_013202745.1 Candidatus Omnitrophota bacterium | reverse complement strand
CCCGAAAGCGTTAAACCTTGAGCACGCCGCCTTCAATATCTCCATATCCTTCAAAAAGAGATAATCCCAAAGATGGCTTGACAAGCGCATTTCTTTAACATATAATTATATAAAACTATATGAAAAGGATGTGATATTAAATGCCAAGAGTAGATATTGGCGCCAACGAACCTCTCGAAAAGGCACTCAGGCGATTCAAGAAGAAGATTGAGCGCGAAGGCATACTCAAACAACTCAAAGCGCGCAAGCACTATGAAAAGCCGAGCGTGGCAAAGCGCCGCAAACAGAGAGAGGCAAGATCAAAGAAGAGGAGAAGATAAACTTAGATAGTGAAAAGACCTATCAGGCTCCTCATACTTACCTTAGGTCTCTTTCTAAGCATCGCGATATGTTCTACGGCAGAAGAGGCCGCACCGCTTAAAAGTTTCCCGCAATGGGATGCTCATAAGACCGTCTTACCTAACGGGCTTACCGTTATCTTACGAAAGATCCCATCCTCTAAATTAATCTCAATAGATGCCAGGGTAAATGCAGGCAGTACAAGCGAGGATAATTATGCCGGCACAGGAATAGCCCACTTTGTCGAGCATATGATCTTTAAAGGGACCTCAAAGAGGGGCGTAGGAGAGCTTGAAAAAGAGGTCAGGGGCCTTGGCGGAATAATAAACGGGTCCACATCCTACGACTATACAGCATACACCATAACAATGCCCGCCGAAAAACTTATTCTTGCGCTGGATGCCCTGAGCGACTCACTCTTTTATCCTATCTTCAATCGAGCAGAGATAAAAAAAGAACGCGATACAATATTAAAAGAGATAAGACTCAACAATGATGACCCCATCAGGCATATATCACGCCTCCTCTGGGAGACCGTATTCAGGGAACACCCTTACCACAATCCCATAATAGGCTACGAAGAACTCTTCCTTAAACTGACAAGAGATGATCTCGTAAGATTCCATGAGAAGATGTACATCCCGAATAATATGACACTCGTCGTGGCCGGAGATCTGGAATACCATGATGCCATGGCCTCTATAGAAGAGTATTTCGGCCGCATAGAGCGCTCTACGATTAAACCGTCCGCCCTGCCAAGCGAAAGGGACCAAATATCAAAGAGGGTGCTTGAAGTAGGCAAGGATCTCAGTATGGCATATTTTGCTCTTGGGTATCGCAGCATAGATGTGCACAACAGCGATATGGCCGCACTCGATACGCTGGCTGCAGTACTGGGCCAGGGGGAGAGCTCCCGGCTCAATTCTGTTCTTTACAGAAAGAAGGGTCTGGTCTATTCCATCGGCTGCTGGAATTATACCCCGAGAGATCCTGGGATATTTATAATATCCGGGGTTACGGAACCTAAAAAGCTGAAGGCGGCATTGGGGGCTATCTCTGAGGAGATCAATGCACTAAGACAAAGCGGCATAGACTCGGAAGAACTGGAGCGCGTGAAGGTTATGCTTACAGCAGATTACATAAATTCACTTGAGACTGTGGCGGACCAGGCGCGAGACATGGCAATCAATGAAATGCTGACCGGTGATCTCAACTTCACCAAGAGATATCTTGAAAACCTAAACTCTGTTTCAGGGGATGATGTAAAGAGGGTGGCCGAACTCTATCTAAACGATAACTCACTAACTATAGTTGCGCTCTCTCCGCTTTCAGGAGACTCTAAAGTGCCGGAGAGTGTTAAAGATAAAAATGGCGCTATAGAAAAATTCACACTTGAAAACGGGCTGCGGTGCATTGTAAGGCGGGATGATACTATACCCTCCGTCTCTTTAATAGTAGCCTGCCTTGGCGGATTGAGAGCGGAGACGGCCGGTAATGCAGGTATATCTAATCTGACGGGACTTATGATGCTTAAAGGGACGCCTTCTATGGCCGAAGAAGAGATATCGAGACTCGTCGAATCTTCAGGAGGAATGCTTTCGCACTTCAGTGGAAACAACTCTGTAGGCATAAGGCTCAACATCTTAAACGACCGCTTCGATAAGGCGCTCGAGCTCTTGAGCGATATTATAAGAGAGCCGGTATTTCCCGAAGAGGCCCTGGAGAGAGAAAAAAATACTGTGCTCGCATCTATAAAGGCTGTCGACGATGATATATTCTCAACCGGCATGAAGCTCTTTAAGGAGACCCTTTACAGGGAACATCCTTACCGCTTTCAGACTATAGGCACCACCGCTTCGGTAAGCGCCCTTTCGCAAGACGATCTGAAATCATTCCATAAAGAGTATTTCGTCCCTGAAAACATGGTCATAGGCATATTCGGTGATATCGACCCGGCGGATGCAAAAAAGAGGGTAACTGATGCCTTCTCTGCCATGGATAGGAAGGGGATGCCTGCATTTACCAAGATACGCGAACCGGAGCAAAAGGCTGTAAGGCAAGTATTGAAAAACGTTAAAAAAGAACAGAGCGTAGTACTCATGGGATTCAAAGGGGCACTTCTTACAGGCGGTGACCACTATGTGCTGCAGTTAATCAGCGCCTCTCTATCAGGAATAAGCGGCAGATTGTCTGCCAAGTTAAGAGAGAAGCTCGGCATAGCTTATGCAGTAGGCGCAATATCAGTACCGGCATACGATCCCGGATACTTTACCCTTTATATCGCCACAACGAAGGATAATATCGAAAGAGCAAAAGATGAATTCATCCGCCAGGTCAAGCTGCTAAACAAGAAGGGCCTAACTGAACAGGAGTTGAGGATCTCAAAGAGTGAGCTTATAGGAAACCAGCTCATCGCCCTCCAGGGAAACGATGCTATGGCCTACCAGACCATCCTGGATGAATTATACGGCCTGGGATATGAAAACTATCTTGAGTACCCGGATTATATAAATTCTATAACCAACGACACGGTCATAGAGACTGCCCGGAAATATCTGAATCCAAATTCTTTTACATTAGTGACCATAGAGGGCGAATAGGAATGTTTAATTTCAGCATATCTACATCATGGAATGCGATGAACGCGCCTAATGTGCGGTATATGCTAAACCAGATAAAGGATGCCGGGTTCGGTAAGATAGAGCTGAATTTCGGCCTGACAGCGAATGACGTCAATGATATCATCAGGATAAAAGAACGCGGTCTTATAGAGGTTACGAGCTTACATAATTTCTGTCCTATACCGCGCGGCGCAACACCCGCCAAGGCATCTCCCGACTACTACTCACTCTCTTCAAAAAATGAAAAAGAGAGAAGAAGAGCGGTAGCTGCTACAAAGGTCACCATAGATACTGCGCGTTCACTCGGCGCAAAGGCGGTGGTGCTCCATCTCGGCAGGGTCAATGTAAAAGACAGGACGAGAAAACTCGGCGCGGCACT
>JABMRJ010000186.1 GCA_013202745.1 Candidatus Omnitrophota bacterium | reverse complement strand
GTGGTTCCCTTAGCTTACATGAGAGGGAGGACGCTCAATGATTCTTTTGTTATTTTGGATGAGGCGCAAAACTCGACGCCGGAGCAGATGAAGATGTTTCTTACGCGACTGGGGTTCGATTCGAAGACGGTTATTACAGGCGACGTAACTCAGAGTGATCTCCCCAAAAGTCAGGAGTCGGGCCTGAAGCATGTATCGAGGATACTAAAAGGCATAGATGGATTAAAGTTTATCAATTTTACAGAAGAAGATGTAGTGCGCCATGAACTTGTCCAGGAGATCATAAAGGTATACCAGAGGAACTCAAGATGAAGAAGCTTCGCCAGGGCGAACCAGTATTTAAAAAGCCCACGAGAAGATCATGGGATATATTCGTAAAAGTGCTGCTGGGCGTTATGCTTTTGACGGTCTTATTCGTAGTTGTCAATTTAAGTACAGGGTCGTCTGTAATGCGCCTCTATGAAGGGGATATATCCCTAAAGGATATATATGCGCCCTATGACTTTACATATACAGGCGAGATGGATGCGGCGAAGATGGAGGCTGCTAAGAAAAAGGCACTTGAGAATCTTTATCCTGTATACAGTTTAAATAAACAGATAGAAGAGGCGGTGAAGAATACCGTAACCTCTTTTTTCAGTGAAGTAAGCCGTGGAGGATCTTCGTCCAGTCTTAACTTATCGAACAATACTTATGCATACCTTCAAGGTTTCGATAATATAAGTGCTGTCGAGACCAAGACGGTCGCGATAATAAACCAGTCTCTTAAAAAGGGGATATTGAACGAAGGCGACAAAGAATCCTTGCTTGAGAGCGGGGTAGGGAGTGTTGTTCTCCTGGATGCATCTACTGCTATAAAGACCGAAGAGCAGGTTGCCTCCATACCGACGCTCGATGGGTTTAAAAAAGAGGCTGAGAAGTCGGTTGTAGTCCATTTTCCAAAGGATAAGAAATTGCGTGCAGCCGTTTCGGAGATCGTCAAGACCGTAATGGCTTCTAATCTGGAGTATGACCCCGAAGCTACTGATAAAGAGAAAGAAGAGAGGATAGCGGCTCTACCTAAGATATATAAGAAGGTAGCCGTGAAGAAGAACGAGATCCTCATAGAAAAGGGCGAGAAGGTTACCAAGAAGCACCTCGATATGCTTGCGCAGCTTGGCAAGATGAGCGACCTCGGAGGGAGATTTTTCTATCTTCTGGGCATGGCTCTTCTGCTTATAATATTTCTTGCAGTAGCATCTTTGCACTTAAGGCTCTATGAGCGCGAGATCTTCAGGAGTAGTAAGAACCTCCTCCTCATGTGTTTATTGGTGCTCCTTGTAGCCGTAATAGCAGAATCGGTGGTCGTCTCGCCTTTAAGCAGCTACCTCATACCCCTTGCGAGCGTATCGATGCTGTTGGCCATACTGCTCGATGCAAACTCTGCATTTATCTTTACCATAGTAATCTCTATCTTCATAGGGATAATAGCGGGCAATAACTTCGGCCTTATGATAGTGATGTTTATCGGAAGCTCTGTAGGAATATATTCTGTGAGAAAGGTCAGGAAACGTTCCGAGCTCCTATTAGCAGGCTTTCTGGTGGGCGTGGCAAACCTCTTTACCATAACAGCGCTCAATTTATTGAACAATATAGACAGGAGCCTCTTCATAGGTGAGGGCCTCCTTGGTATGGTAAATGGTGTCATATCATTCCTGCTCGTTATAGGGCTGCTCCCCATCCTTGAGTACTTATTCAAAATCCCTACGGACATAAGTCTCCTTGAACTCTCGGATCTAAACCATCCGCTGCTGAAATCGATGGCTACGAATGCATCCGGCACATACCATCATAGTCTTATCGTAGGCAATTTAGCAGAAGCGGCATGTGAGGCTATAGGTGCAAACAGCCTGTTGGCCAGGGTAGGCGCTTATTACCATGATATTGGAAAGATAGGTAAGGCAGAATACTTCAGTGAAAACGTCTCTGAGCCGAAGAACTCGAGGCACGAGGGGCTTACCCCTTCGATGAGCGCACTCGTTATAATAAACCACGTTAAGGATGGCATAGAGTCTGCGCGCAAATATAAATTGAACCAATCACTCATAGACTTTATTGCGCAGCACCACGGAAACGGCCTCATATATTATTTCTACCAGCGCGCGCTCGAGAAAGTCGACACCGATGAAAATTTGGAGGAACAGGAATTCAGGTACCCGGGTCCGAAGCCGCAGTCTAAGGAGGCTGCTATTGTACTCCTGGCCGATTCTGTTGAGGCATCCAGCCGTACGCTGGCAAATCCAAACCCATCACGCATACAGGCGCTTGTGCAGAAGATAATCAACAACAAATTTATAGATGGTCAGCTTGATGAATGCAACCTTACGCTTAAAGACCTGCATAAGATATCAGAGGCCTTTACGAGGATACTCAATGCCATGTTCCATACGAGGGTCGAGTATCCCGAGGAAGAGGAGCTCAAGAGACTTAAAGATGCAAAGAATAACCATAAGAAATCTGACCAGAAGAAGGCCGCTAACGGAAAAAACGATAAGGGGCCTGGTAAAGAGGGTCCTTAAGCTGGAGGGGGTCTCGGGCTACGGGCTGAGTATCACCCTCGTAAGCGACGCGCGTATAAAGAGGCTTAATAGGCGATATTTTAAGAAGAATAGATCTACAGATGTCATAGCATTCAGCGCGCAAGAAGGTAAGCAAATAGCGGGAACTGATAAATTTTTGGGGGATATGGTCATATCCCTCGATGCGGCCGAGAGGCAGGCGCAGATCTTTAAAAGTACTCCTAAAGAAGAGTTTAAATTGTATTTGATACATGGCGTCCTGCATCTATTAGGTTACGATGATCTTACGAAGGCAGGATTTAAGAGGATGTCAAGGCGCCAGGCGGAGTTACTGAAGAGGGCGGGATGAAGGTGCATGGTATAATAGATAGCTTTAACTGCGCTATGGAGGGTTTTATATTCGCCCTCAAGACCCAGAGGAATATGCG
>JABMRJ010000011.1 GCA_013202745.1 Candidatus Omnitrophota bacterium | reverse complement strand
TCGACAGGGCAGGCCTCGTCGGAGAAGATGGCCCGACACACCACGGCATATTTGATATAGCATACCTAAGACACATACCGGAGATGGTAGTCATGGCCCCGGGCTCACCAAGAGAGCTGGAAGCGATGCTGGAATTTGCCGTAAAAGAGAACAGGGCTATTGCCATAAGATACCCAAGAGGGAAATTTGATAATGATTTCCCGATATCGAAAATAGAGCTTGGTAAATCAGAAGTCTTAAAAGAAGGAAACGATATAGCGATATTTGCCCTGGGGAGCATGGTTGCCCCGGCCTTAAAGGCTGCAGAAGAACTCAACAAGATTGCAAGCGTAAAGGTTATAAATGCCCGATTCGTAAAGCCGCTGGATGAAGAGCTGCTGGAGGCAGTCCTCTCCCATACGAAAAAAATAGTCACCATCGAAGAAGGTGTCATAAACGGCGGATTCGGAAGCGCTGTAGCGGAATTTATAGAGAGAGAAAAGATTAAGGATATTACACTTGAGATGATAGGCCTGCCCGACGCGTTTGTCGAGCATGGTAAAAGAGAAGAGCTCTTAAATAAATACAATTTAAGCGCGGAAGGCATCATTAACCTGATAAAGGCGGAGCTGTTATGACAGATGAAAAAGGAAAGATAAGGGTAAGATTTGCACCGAGCCCTACAGGATTTCTCCATGTAGGAAGCGCGAGGACAGCGCTCTTTAACTGGCTCTTTGCAAAAGCAAAAGAAGGATCATTTATATTGAGGATAGAGGACACAGACAAAAAGCGCTCCAATAAAAAATATCTCAAAGAGATATTAGAATCACTCAAATGGCTCGGGCTTGACTGGGACGGCGCACCCGTTTATCAGAGCAAGAGGCAGCACATCTACAACAGGTACAAAAAGCGGCTGATGAATGAGGGGAAGGCATATACAATAAAGGGCGGTGCTGTAGCATTCAAGATCTCTAAAGACAGGATCACCATAGATGATCTCATCCACGGCCCGATTGAATTTGACAACAGCCTCCTGGAAGACCTCGTCATAATAAAGTCCGACGGTACTCCAACATATAACTTTGCCTGTGTAGTCGACGATATAGAGATGGGCATAACCCATGTAATAAGGGGTGATGACCATATAGCAAATACGCCGAAGCAGTTTGAGTTATACCGCGCCCTAGAATGCTCGCCACCGAGATTTGCCCATGTACCGCTCATACTCGGAGAAGACAGGTCACGCCTGTCAAAGAGGCACGGCGCTACGAGCATCGCCGAATACAAAGAAGCGGGATATCTTCCCTACGGGATAGTAAACTACTTAGCGCTCCTCGGATGGTCACCAGGAAATAACCGCGAGATTATAAAAAGAGAAGAACTGAAGAAGATATTCTCATTAGATAGGGTAGGAAAGACGAGTGCCGTCTTTGACCAGAATAAACTCGGATGGGCGTGCGGACAGCATATAAAAGATACAGATATAGACGAGCTTGTAAGACTCATAAAGCCGTATATGAAGAAGAGCAGACTCCTGAAAAAAGGTTTGTCAAAAAAGGACCTTCAGAATATAATAAGGTTATTCAGGACGCGCATAAGGAGGCTTCCTGAATTCTGCGACCAGTCAGACTACTTCTTCGTATCGAAGATAAAATATGATAAAGCAGCGGTAAAAAAATTCCTGCGCAGGAAAGAACTAAAAGTGATATTCAGCATGCTGATAAAGGACTTAGACCGCGTCAGGCCCTTCAGGACGGACAAGATAGAGCATTGCTGCCGCAGCTTAATAGAAAGACTCGGCATAGGAGGCGGTGACCTCATACACCCGGTGAGAGTAGCAATAACCGGCAGGTCTGTAAGCCCGGGCCTCTTTGACGTAATGCATTTATTAGGAAAAAAGACAACAATCAGAAGATTACGGTTTGCATTAAAGAAATATTGCAAGTAAAATATAATTAGCGCTGCCCTGTCGTCTAACTGGTAGTGACACGTGACTCTGGATCACGTTATCTTGGTTCGAATCCAAGCGGGGCAGCCAAATTTGCC
>JABMRJ010000185.1 GCA_013202745.1 Candidatus Omnitrophota bacterium | reverse complement strand
TAAGCCAACGGCAAAAAAAGGAAGCAAGGTAGTCATGAAAACACGCACTGTAAGAACACTTGTTGGGACTGTAGTAAGCGATAAGATGGATAAGACTATAACCGTCAGGGTGGAACGGACTGCGCGGCACCCTATCTACGAGCGTGTTATACGCAGGGCGGAAAAATATAAGGCACACGATGAAAAGAACGCTGCAAAATCCGGCGATACCGTAAAGATTGCCCTGACAAGGCCTTTATCAAAAACGAAGCGCTGGAGACTTGTAGAGGTAATGAAATGATAACTATGCGCACAATACTTAACGTAGCGGATAACACAGGTGCCCGCAAAGCATCATGCATAGGCATAATAGGAAGGTCTGGTAAAAAATTCGGATACGTCGGCGATATCATCACCTGCAACATCAAAGAATCAACACCGGATGCCATAGTAAAGAAGGGCGAGGTTGCAAAAGGTGTAATCGTCCGGACGCGGCATAGGATAATGAGGCCTGATGGATCACGTCTCAGATTCGACACTAACGCTGTCGTAATAATAGACGCGCAGCTTAACCCGCGCGGGACGAGAATATTCGGGCCCGTTGCAAGGGAATTACGCGAAAAGAAGTTCATGAAGATTATTTCTTTAGCGCCCGAGGTAGTATAATGAAGAAGGTTATAACGAGGATCAGGATAAAGAAAAACGATACAGTAACAGCGCTTACAGGAAGAGACAGGGGTAAGAGCGGTAAGATACTCAAGGTCTTCTACCAGAAGTCCAGGGCCATAGTCGAAGGCATAAATATGGTAAAGAAACATACGCGCAAGAGAAAGCAGGAAGATCAGGGAGGAATAATACAGACGGAGAGCCCCATAGACATATCCAACCTGGCTCTTCTTTGCAAAAGCTGCAATAAACCGGCGCGCATAGGCGTAACGGTCTTAAGCGATGGAACCAAGTCGCGTTTCTGTAAAAAGTGTAAGGAGATGATTTAATAAAAATGATACCCAGACTATATAAAAAATACAAGGATGAGATCGTACCTGAGATGATGAAGAGCATGAATTACACAAACACCCTCCAGGTACCCAAGGTGCTTAAGGTTGTTATAAACGTCGGCATGGGAGCAGGCGCTGAAGACGCAAAACTACTTGAAGCAGTCTCAAAAGAGCTATCTCAGATCACAGGACAACATGCCGTAATAACCAAGGCGGCAAAGGCAATATCTAATTTTAAACTAAAGAAGGGTTCGCCTGTCGGCAGCAAGGTGACATTAAGAAGAGAGCGGATGTACGAATTTCTTGACCGCTTAATAAACGTGGCGCTGCCATCTCTTAAAGATTTCAGGGGCATCAGCGATAAAGCATTTGACAACTTCGGTAATTATACGTTAGGCCTGACCGAACAGACGATATTCCCGGAAATAGAATATGATACGATCCAGCGCATACACGGGATGGACATCACAATAGTAACAGGCGCTAAATCAAAAAAAGAGTCTTATCAGCTCTTAAAGCTGATGGGGTTGCCCTTCAAGAGGTAAAAAGGTAATGGCAAAAAAGGCATTAGTACAAAAACAGAAAAAGGTACAGAAATACAAAGTCCGGCAGTATAATAGGTGCAGCCTTTGCGGACGCAGGAGAGGCTTTTTGAGGAGATTTTCACTCTGTAGAATATGCTTCAGAGAATTGGCCTCAAAGGGTGAGATACCCGGCGTCACAAAGGCAAGTTGGTAAATCCCGCCTACTGGAGCCCAAAGGGCGGGATAAACCCCGCCAGGTGAAACACAAGGGGCGGGGTTAATTCGACCGTTCGTAGAAGAAGTGCAACAGAGAAGATGAAGTTACGAAAAATCTATGATTTTTCGTAACTTCAGGTCTCATTGAAGGAGACATTAATGGGAATTACAGATCCTATAGCAGATATGGCTACTCTTATAAGAAATGCCACACGAGTAGGTAGGGAGAAGGTAGACGTAAAAGCGTCTAAATTGAATGAAGAGATACTCAAGATACTGATGAATGAATCTTTTATTAAGAATTACAAAAAAATCGAAGACAAAAAGCAGGGCATACTGCGGGTATACCTTAAATACAACGAAGATGCCGATGCATCTAAGATAAGGAATATGTCAAGAAAAAGCATACCTGCAATAACCAATATAAAGAGAGTCTCTAAGCCTGGATTGAGGGTCTATAAGGGGAAGAAGGCTGTTAAACCGGTCTTGAGCGGGCTGGGCATCGCTATCCTCACCACTTCGCAGGGGATTGTTACAGATGTAGAGGCCCGTGAAAAAAATATTGGCGGAGAGATAATACTGGAAGTCTGGTGATACTATGTCAAGAGTAGGAAGAAAACCTATAGCGGTACCAAAAGGCGTAAAGGTCGAGATAAAGGATAACGAGGTTACGGTCCAGGGGACAAAAGGTAAGCTCAGTCTCAAGATCCCAAACAGTTACAAGGTAACATTGGACAAGGAGAATATCACCGTAACACGCCCATCCGACTTAAAGATTAATATGTCTCAGCACGGACTCTACAGGAGCCTGATAAACAACCTCATAATAGGCGTGACTGAAGGTTATAATAAGAAATTGGAGATACAGGGCGTCGGATACAAGGCACAGGTCCAGGGAAAGAATCTCAATATGCTGCTCGGTTTTTCACACCAGATCAATTTTCCTATACCTGAAGGTATTACGATCAAGGCGCCAAAGCCAACCCAGGTACATATTGAAGGCATTGACAAAAAACTGGTCGGGGAGGTCGCCGCGACAATCAGGGCTTTCTACAAACCAGAACCATATAAAGGAAAGGGCATACGGTACGAAGGCGAGTATGTTCGCCGTAAGGCCGGAAAGACGGTAGTCTAAATGAAGAAGTTAAGAGGCAGGGAATTAAGACATAAGAGAATAAAGAAGAAGATGTTCGGTACGCCGCAAAGGCCGAGGCTCGTCGTATATAGAGGATTAAAAAATCTCCATGCACAGCTTGTAGATGATCTAAACAATAAGACAATCTTTTCGATCTCTACTAACAGCAAGGCAATAAAAGGAAAAGTGAGTTACGGCGGCAACAAGAAAGCAGCAGCATCGCTCGGTGAGATCGTCGCAAAAAAGTCCTCAGAAAAAGGCATAAATACAGTCTTATTTGATAGGAGCGGTTATAAGTACCACGGCAGGGTAAAGACTCTCGCAGAGTCTTTAGTTAAGAACGGACTCTCTTTTGGACCAAAAAAGGCCCAAAAGACCAAAGAGCACTCTAAGGAGAAATAAGTGGCAAACGAAAACGCGAAAAAGGATACTATCCAGCCGGTAGCCAAGAAGGATACAAGTGCCCCCGGCATACCTGCAGCAGAACAGGCAGACCAGTGGTCGGAAAAGGTAGTAGTCATCAATAGGGTTGCCAAAGTCGTTAAGGGGGGCAGGCGCTTCTCTTTTAGTGCGCTCGCTGTTGTGGGTGATGGAAATGGCCAGGTCGGTTATGGCCTGGGGAAGGCAAATGAGGTATCTGAATGCATAAAGAAGGCTCTCAACATCGCAAAGAAGAGTCTAATGAAGGTGGCGCTTAAGGAGTCTAGCATACCGCATGAGATTATAGGCCATTTTGGGGCAGCCAAGGTACTCCTGAAGCCGGCAGGCAAAGGAACCGGAGTCATAGCTGGAAGTGCTGTCAGGGCGGTATGCGAGGCGGCAGGTATAAAGAATATCCTTACAAAATGTTTAGGTTCAAGCAATCCGTCAAACGTAGTTAAGGCCACCATAGATGGCCTTAGCAAAATGCGAACAAAGAGGCAGTAAAATGATTACGCTATCAAATCTACACGCACAACCAGGTGCTAGGAAGAAGATTAAGAGAAGGGGCAGGGGAAATGGCTCAGGGCATGGTAAGACATCGTGCAGAGGACATAAAGGACTATTTTCCAGGTCCGGGGGCAGTCTGCGCCACGGATTTGAAGGCGGCCAGATGCCATTGATAAGAAGAGTGCCGAAGAGGGGCTTCACCGGCAGGAGAGACAATATATTCCAGGTCGTTAACCTCGATGCGCTTTCAAAGATAAAGAATAAAGAGCTGATAACGCCCGAAGATCTGAGCGCAAACGGCCTCATTAGAAAATCCGATGAACCTATCAAGGTTTTGGGAGGCGGAGAGGTAAAGAAGGCGCTGACCGTTAAGGCCCATGCATTTTCAAAAAGCGCTATAGAAAAAATAAAGAGCGCAGGCGGGCGGATTGAAATAATAGGTAAGGTAAAAGAAGATAATAAAGCCAAACCAAAGAAGAATAAGAAAGAGGCAAAGCAAGAATGATCCAGGCGCTGGCCAATCTCTTTAAGATTCAGGATCTAAAAAATAAGATTCTCTTTACGCTGGGAATCATAGTCATATACAGGATCGGTGCTTACGTGCCGACACCAGGTATAGACGGCTCAAAGCTTGCCCAGTTCTTTGACAATATCGCACGCTCACAGGGGGGGACGCTATTCGGCATAATGAATATGTTTGCCGGAGGCGCGATGTCGAGATTGACCATATTTGCTCTCGGGATAATGCCATACATCTCCGCCTCTATTATATTACAGCTTTTGACAGCTGTAATACCGGCCCTTGAGAAGCTCGCAAAAGAGGGTGAGGCTGGCCATAAGAAGATTGTACAGTACACGCGATACGGCACTGTAGTACTCGCTATTATACAGTCTTTCTTTATAGCCCTGTGGCTCGAGAACCCTGCGCGTTTCCAGGGTATGCAGATAGTCCAGTTCCCGGGCTGGCCATTCAGGGTCCTGACTGTCATAACCTTGACCAGCGGCACCGCCTTTATCATGTGGCTTGGCGAGCAGATACAGGAAAGGGGTATAGGCAACGGCATCTCTATCATAATCACTGTGGGTATCATATCTAGGCTACCTACAGCCATTATACAGCTTATAAGCCTGGTAACGCCTGGTGCGGCACAGGCAGGGCAGCTCCAACCATTCACAATTGTCTTACTTGCTGCCATGCTGGTGGCAGTAATAGTGTCGGTAGTTATAATTACCCAGGGGCAGAGAAAGATCCCTATCCAGTATGCGAAAAGGGTGATAGGCAGAAAGGTATATGGAGGGCAGAGCACGTATATACCATTACGCGTCAACCAGGCAGGTGTCATTCCTATTATATTTGCACAGTCCCTCATATTGTTCCCGGCTACGATCGCTGCAATCGTGCCGAACCCATTCGTGCAGAGGCTGGCAGCAGGCCTAAACAGGGGGGATTGGGTATACAACATTATATATTCACTACTCATAGTATTCTTCTGTTACTTTTACACTGCCATAACATTCAACCCTATAGATGTAGCGGATAATATGAAAAAGTATGGCGGTTTCGTGCCAGGCATAAGGCCAGGCAAGACAACTGCAGAATATCTGGATTTTATAATGACAAGGAT
>JABMRJ010000184.1 GCA_013202745.1 Candidatus Omnitrophota bacterium | reverse complement strand
TCTCTTTTCTAACCTTGATGTAGCCATAGAATTCTACTAGCTTGCATAGGAAAGAGACAAAGCCCTTATAAATAACACCCTTAAGAGAATGAGAAAGGACAATACTAAGATAGCAGCATTAGTGACCGGAGGTTTCCACACAGAAGGCATAACAGATGTCCTAAAGAACAGAAAGACCTCATACTTAGTCTTAATTCCTAAGTTTGATGAAAATGCCCCCAAGAGGCCATACGTAGCAATACTTACCAAAAAGATTACACCATACCAAGAGCTCCTGGATACAGGGAGATACCAGTTGGCTACAAGCTCTCATTTTGCCGGTGGGGTATTCAATGTAGAGACGACTGTAGATTGGGTTGAAAGCTTAGTAAGACAGGCCCTCCAGCGGGCATATGACCGAAATCAGGATCTTCACGACCTGGAAGAGACAGGGGGAATATGGGTAGATGCATACAGAGCTGTCCAGAATGAACTGAGACAAAGAGGAAGGCTTAAGGTTGGCCTGATTACCCCTCAGGTTCTCGAGGGCTTAATAAATAAATTCATAGCCGAGAGGCAGAGAACAGGAAGATGGTTTGAAAGAGAGAGGCTTGAGAGAGAGCTTAAGAAGAAGTTAGGCCTGGAAGAAGCGGGAGAAAGAAGACCGGATGGCAGGGTTCAACAAGAAGAGATAGAAGAAGCGAAGAGAGACGCGAGGATTGCTGAGGCTGTTGGATTAATTAATGATGCTAATTCGACCGAAGAGATGAGAGATATTCTGGCAGGATGCGAGGATGTTTCAAAAGAACCGGAGGTACAGGAATCGGTAGATACCGTAACCGAAAGAATAAGAAGGGCAGGTGTATACCACGCACTTGAATCTATTGAAAGCGCAGTGACACTCGAAGGAGTTGATCGGGCGGTAGGCCATAATGAATTTACGCGCTATGACGAGGAGGTCAATAGAGCCGCTGCATTGAAAAGAGAAGAGATAAAAAAAGAGACAGCGAGGGCTGCAAGAGAAGACCAAATGGAATTTATGATATGTGATCCGATAGTAACGGGAATGGGGGCAGGGGATGTTGTAAAGGCCGCATATAAGTATAATCAGGACCATATATTTAGATTCTGGCCTGAGCTTACCGATGAGCAAAAGGAGCTGCTATTGAGAGATATCATGGTATTCGACTTTAAATCCTTCTTCGAAGAGGTTGTGCCGGCTGGCGAGGCGCAGAAGGAGAGAAAGATAGATGAAAGCAAGATTACCCCGGAGCGACCTCTTACAGAGAAGCTGGTCGATAAAGGTAATATCATATGGACTGTATTGTGGAATCTTTATAACAAATTACGCTTTATGGTATGGAAGATCCCGGCTTATATAGCATATAGAAAGGGCGAATACGGCGTATGCCTGCTTGCGGGAGGAAGCGGATCGAGGCTTGGTGTTGATACGCCCAAAGGCTGTTTTGAGGCAAGCCCCCTTAGTGAAAAGACACTCTATCAGATCTTCGTTGAGAATATAAAGGCGCAGAGCAGAAGATATGGGAGGCCGGTACCGCTTATTATACAAACAAGCGAAGATACGCACGATGATACGATCGGCTACTTTGAAGAGAATAATTATTTCGGCATAGAGGATCAGGTTTATATTATAAAACAGAGGAGCTTTCCTCCTCTTGATGAGAACGGAAAGATGGTTATGCTATCGAACTGCGCCATAGCCCTTGGCGGATACGGCCACGGTGATGCCGCCGATTATATATTGAGAAACCCTGACCTACGCAGATGGCTTAGAGACAATTTCGGCACCAAGTATATCCAAGTAGCCCAGATAGATAACCCGCTAGTACCTATAGGCCATAAAGGGCTACTGGGAGCGCATATAGCCTCTTATGATCAAGATGCGCCTAAGGGCAAAGTCCATATGACTTTTGCACTTATGAATAAGAAATCTGCTGTCGATAAGCTCGGCAATCTGGGGCATATCAATGGCGAACGCGGAATGATCGAATACATAGATGTTTCGCCTGAGCTGGCGGCTAGGTTCGCAGCAGGAAGCCCCAATATACTAATAATAAGCCTCAAAACTCTAGACGACACCCCTTTGCTGGTACCTCACGTTGCAGGCAAGAAAGTAACCAACTTGCATGGCGATGAAATAAGGGTCTCCAAGTACGAAACCTTTATATTCGACCATAGCTCCTATGGCGCTAGTGTGGAGATGGACAGAAATAAGGTCTTTGCCAGCATTAAGTATAGGGAGCGTGATGAGGATGGAGGCGTCGTTGCGGAAGGCCGGATAACATCACAGTCTATTCAGTCTCTCTATTATGGCCGGCAGTTACGCAGTTTAGGATGGACAGGCATACCCGAGGAATTTACTTACGGGGAGTATCCGGATGTCGAGATAAATCTTCAATCTATCGAGTTTAGCGCCATCTTCTCACAAAGCGATAGAGGTGGTGTCAGGACGAGGGTAGGCAGAAACGGCTGCCTTAAACCGCAAGGCTCGTTATACTTAAGCGGACGCAATACCAGACTGGGCAGGCGGACAAGGATAGACGGCGGCTTATATGTAGATGTAGACGATGAGGAAAACGGCGTAGTTGAGATAGGAGATAACGTTACTTTTGAGGGGTATCGGCGCATAAAGGTATACGGTAACGGAAGACTTATCATACCTTCAGGGGCTATAGTAACTCAAGATATTACCATATACAACGGTGAAATCGTAAATTACGGCGAGGTAGATCCGCAAGAAAGGCGCGCCCATGAGGCAGAGCAGTTTGCATACATGGCCTTTAAGACCGATGGGGCAAGGAAGGCCGCGGCGGAATTTCTGCAGGACGGCGATACCATAATAGATACAGACGCAGGTAGAATGAAGGTCGTCCTTAGCCATCCTAATAATAATCCTGAATTCTTTAGGATATCTCTTTATAGGGTTGAAGATGGCAAGAGGGCAGGCTATCACGACTTTAAATATTCAGGCTATTTTTCGAGTGATTCACCGCGACGTCTTTATAGTGAGTATGATTTAGAGCTTATCAGAGAAGATGAGCATGAACCCGGTATATTTGTCGAGAAGCCCTATCGCCGTAGAGGGCTGGGCACAATGCTTATGCTTCTTACCCTAACATTTGGCGCGTTCCACGGAGCCAGATTTCACGATATAGTAGGCGAAGAGAGCGGCAGCGGTTATTTAGAGAGACTCGGTTATAAAGATAAGAGGGTTATTGGTTATGACGGCAGAGAATATCATGTAACGGCCTTTGACATAAGAGGTTTTACCGGTCTTTCACAGCGCGAAAGATTATGCGGTCTTCTTTATGAAGGGCCATCTTACTTGATCGATATTATAGAAAGCGATAGCGATATATCCCTTGAGACAGTTATGAAGGAAGTAAGGAGATTCGCCATTAGCTCAAAAGAGACTATAGAAAGAGTAAACGCCGGGATAATAAAAACCCTGTTGTATTATATTACGGAAAAGCGGGATCAGGTAGCAGAGGTTTTCGAAGAAGCAGAAGCCGCTTTAAAGAAATCAAAGGGAGCGGAAAAGGAAGGGGAGAAGCAAAGACTATACGACGAAGCCGTATCGCAATATCTTTTGGCTGTATCTCTAGATCTTAAGATAGCAAGGGCTTATGCATATATCTCTGTATTTTGTGATACAGCAGAATCAGCAGGATACGAAGATGAGGCGCTCGCTTCTATAAAAGAGGCCTTTGGTGTACATATAAAGAGGATTGAGCAAGAATTAAAACTCAATAAGATAGAAAGGCACATACCTAAAGATATAGATGTAGTAACGACAGAGATGCCGGCAAGGAATGATTTTGCGCATGGAGGGGCTGCAGACCTGCCTGATATAGCCCACTCCAGAAGAGAGAGGGCGATGATATTGAATATGGCTGTAAGGATAAACGGCGAGAAACCCATCAAGGTTATTATACGCCCCTTGGCTAAACCGATAATAAGACTTCAGGGCAAGACAAAAGGAGAATTGCTTGAAGGCACCCCTAAAGAAGGATTTGTTATTATAAGCGATAAAGCGGGGCTTTTAGATTACAGAGAGGGAGGGGGTTATGCCCTCTTAAAGGCGGCTATTATAGCATCAGGCATAGTACCTGATGATAATAGAGAGTTAAGAGAGATCTTAGAAGAATTCGGAGGCGGCTTTGAGCTTATGACATCGAGCAACGTCCCTAAAGGCTCTGGACTGGCGATTTCAAGCGCATTGGGTGAGGCGATTATATACGGCCTATTTATGTTTGCAGGTGTTCCAGAGGAGATAATTAACAAGCATATAGTTCACTATGGTCTTTACCTGGAGCAGATGCTTGGTATAGGCGGCGGTTCCCAAGACCTGATAGGCCCGCTTCTCGGCGGCGTTAAGATTATGCGTTTTAAAGAAAGAAGCGGAGAGTTTCACGGAGATTTTATCGATATTAAAGAAGAGGCTACGATAGAGGAGCTTGAGCGAAGAGGCATTCTGTTCTATAGCGGAGATGGACACCTTGCGGGGGAATTCATAAGACAGTGGAGGCTGGACTTTCTCCTTAGAAGGAAAGAGCCCTTTGAGATGAGGGTAAGGTTAGAAGAGATGCTCATGTCTGAAGATAGAAAAGAGAATATGATGCATCTTCTGGAAGATGGAGATATTGACGGCTTTGGGGAGAAGATGAGAGAATTCTGGGAAGTATGGAAGGTCTTAAATAAAGGCGCGGCTACACGTAAAATAAATATGCTTTTTAAACTGGCATCTTTTGTTATAGTAGGCGGAAAGATGGCAGGCGCAGGCGGAGGCGGTTTTGGATTTATGATATTAAAGGAAGACGGGAATAGGATCATTGACGGACTTCGAAAGGGGTACTTAAGATTCCTCCTTTGGATCTTTGAAATGAAGACCTATGACTGGTCTATGGACAAAGGCGGTTTAAGGGCAAGCGCCATATCAGTAGATGAGAGAGAACCATTCCGCGTAGGCGATAGAGAAGATACAAGGCCCACTCAATCACTCGCAGCAAACCTATTTACAGGGCGGTATGCGCGGCTTAAGAATCTGCCCTTGAGGATATTGTTATTCCCGGGAACAATAGTCCATGAAATAGCCCATATCTTAAGCGCAAAAAGCTACGGCCAGCAGGTAGAATGGAAATGGCACAGCTTCTTTACGGGAAATATAAGCGGGCTGAGAGGCCCGCCGCGATTGGCCGGCGAAGATGCGAATTACAACGCGGCCTTTGTAAGTCTATTTCTATCCATTATAGGCGTTAGCGCCTATTTTATTACTATTAGTGTTATGATAGCCTCATTCAACGCCCCCCCATTAGCTGCACCAGCATCATTTTATCTTTGGTTTTCAACAATAACTGCCTTTATCTCCGTAGCCAATATGCTTACCGCTTTTATAGAGAGGACAGGTAAATATTTCGGCATAGGGGATCTTGTTACAAAGAGGAAGGTAGAGCCTGTAAGATTCATAAAGGACGCATTACTCATAATTTTAAACGCCATCGGGGTTATCCATTTTGCGGTTCCGCCGACTCTGCCTGTAGAAGGCCCGGCACCTGACGATGATCTTGTGCAGATATTAGGTAGTGACGACCATTTAGTAAGGACATTAACAGACAGAGATGTCTTGCCGCCGTTATCTAAACTGGCCGGCTGGACTTTAGTGGGTGTGCACATACCGGCTTCGGGGACAAAGACACTCAGCGGCGAACCGATCAATTTCGAAAACTTCGCAGGCAGATACCTTAGGATTACCGTTACAGAAGACGGTTTTATCGATACGGCAGCCGTATTCGATGATAGGGCGTGTACCGAGCCGGCACAGAGAGATAACAGCGGAAGAGAGATTGGGGAGACGGCCAGGGTAAAGGAGTACGCTTCTGTATACAGAGACGGAAAGAGGATATGGACATCCTGGACCATGACAGAGAAGAGATTGCGTTCATTCGCGGGGTGCGAGATAAGGGGAGTTAAGATCCAGCCCTCTGGAGTCAGAGACGTCGGCGGGGAGAATTTTAGGCTGAACCCCTTTTCCGGGAAGTATTTCAAGTTTACCTTAGCAGAAGACGGTTTAGTAGACACAGTAAGTATATACGAAGATAGGGCATGCACGAGGCCTGTTGAGAAAGATAAATATGGAAAAGAAGTTGCTGAGGGAGATAGGGTAAGGCAGTATGGCTCGATATATGACAAGAGCGGAAATAGGGTAAAGACATTCTGGTACTTTCCAATCCCATGGATGAAGAGATACAGAAGAGGCACTATAAAAGGCATGAGACTAAGCAGTAACGGAAAGAAAACGATCGGTATGGGTAAAAGTAGGATGGCCATTAAGTTTTCAAATCTGCCTGACCAGTATCTCAATATCACCATTACAGACGACGGGTTTATAGATACGGTAAGCGTATTTGAAGACAGAGAATGCCTGAAATCTGTAACTCATGATTGTAACGGCGAAGAGATTGGTGATGAAGATAGAATAAAGCAGTATGGCTCGATATATAACGAGAGCGGAAAGAGGGTAAAGACATTCTGGAATCTTTCGGCAAGAGAGATGCGAAGGTACGGAGGATGCACCATTAAGGGCGTAAGGATAAATAAGAGCGGTTTTAAGAAGATAGGCGGCGAAGAGATTATATTTCATAGATTTCCGGGTGAGTATCTTCAGATTACCCTGACACCGGAAGGCCTTATAGATACGGTAAGTGTATTCGATGACAGAGGTTGTACGCAGCCCGCTAAGAAAGATAGTTCGGGTAAAGATATAACACAAGAAGACAGGGTAAAAGAGTATGCCCTCATATACGACAAAAACGGAAAGAAGATTTTAAAGACATTCCGGAGGGTCTTAAGGACGAGGTTGTCGCAATACGCAGGGTGCACTATAAAGAGGGTAAAGATACCGCCTGCCGGGGCAAGGTCTATAGGAGGTAAGCAAGGTAGACCGCTTCTAATCTTTGGGAATTTTGCCGGTGATTACCTGGAGATACATATTGCAGAGGGCGGTGCGTTCGGCAAGATGCGGCTTACAGACAGAGACGGAAAATCTATAATCGCTGCCGCGCCGGGCAGAGGCAGGGTCTCAACGCTCAATCGCATAGATGCTGACTATAGGGATTATCTTGTAAAGAAATTCAGAGAAGCCGGCATGACCGATGATGACACAAAGATGCTTGCGGATGCCGTGGCCAAACTAAGGGTAGATTCTGTAAGAGATTTAAGGGCACGCGGCCTGATTAACGTAACAGAAGAAGAGAATATCCTATATAGAAGGCCATTCAAGGGTAAGAGTTTTATCAGTGCCATGAAAGAAACGATCGAGCAATGTAGCAGCGACCCAGACCTTAAGAGAATCTTATTCTATAAATTGATCACCTATCGGGAATATAGAGAGATGATGGCAAGGTATAAAGTGCCGCAGGAGGTTCCGCTACATGCGCTCCATTATGCCATAAATCAGACTGCAGATTCTCATGCGTGGTTAGAGAAGTATCTTACAGAGAAGGCTAAGGCAGGGACTCTTGATCCCGGCAATATACGGTTCTATAATCCTGAAGCAATACAGACCGCTACGCCGCAAGAGATAATCGAGCGCCTTAGAGACGAACGCTCGGCTCAAGTAAAACTCTTAGGGACTGACAGACAAAGGGGCAGGGGGAAGATAGAGTATACCTCCGTTGCAAGGGTAGGCGACAAATTCCATTTTATGACCAGACGAGTTAATTACAGGCCGGGTGAGATGTTCGAGATATTAGATGAAGGCGAAAACCCCGTGGCGCTGTTTGTCTTCCATAGATATGTAAAAGGCGGTATTTCAGCGATACTGGTTGATGTGGTCGGCCTTGCCGGTGAAGGCGAAACCGCCAAGGCTATGACTGCTGGCAAGGTCCTCTTTCCCCAAAGGGGATTCATCTCACGACCGCCCAGGTTTACCAGTTATGAAGTTACCATTGATATGCTTGATGAATTGATAGAGAGGCTTGAGGATAGAGGTACTACAGGATCAGACTGCATAGATACAATCTTGGGCCTTACACATCGGGAGGCCGCTACGGATGAATCCGTGATAGGAAGAGACAGTCAAGGGAGAGAGGCCCGCATGAGAAAGACCCCCGCCTTCAGGGAGAGGATATCACAAGATCTTTCCCAGTTAGCGGCAGTGCGCCTTGCGCACTCTTCTTTGCAGACGTTGCTTGAAGTCCAGGGGCCATTTGGCGCAGGAAAGACGGAGGTCCTGTCATTCCTTGCGCGTTTGTTTGTAGAGAACGGCTTAAACGTTCTCATAGCCTCTCACGAGAACCAGGCAGTAAATAACGCTGCTGCGCGCATAAAGAGAGAGGATAAGGATATGCCGGTATTGCGCTTAGCCAATAATCCCGCTGTCTTCTATCTGGGCAATGTTACGTTGAAGGAGATGGGAGAAGTCTGGTCAGGCAGTAGTCGTGTGCGCTCAGAGTTTAGGTGGTTACGAAGGAGGCAGCCGAATGATGCGGCCGTATTCTGTGCTACCAATGTAGGTATCAATACAAGCAGGGAGATGAACGATCCCAATATATTCCAGGGTGAAGAGTTCGATGTAATCATGATAGATGAGGCATCACGTGATACACTTGCAGGCACACTACTTGCATTAAGGAGGGCAAAGCCGAATGCCATAGTTATCCTTATCGGCGACAGAAATCAGCTCTCTGTCTTTATGCCCCATGATCTTATAAAACTGGCAGGCTTGACCGATAGAGAGCTTGCAACCCAGTCCAGCTCCGCGTTGGACTATCTGTCAGATGCAAATAGGGGAGATTTTATCATGCTCTCAACGAGCTGGAGACCCCATCCTGTCCTGGCAGGCCTTGGCAGCGAACTTTATTACGAAGGCAAGGTAAACAAACGGGGCTGGGAACCCCTTACACCCCATACGCTGAAACTTATCGATACAACGAATAAGGGCCGAGGGAAATACAAAGAGAAGGGCGGCAGAGAAGAGAGTTTCAGCAATGAAGGGGAGGCCGAGGAAGCGCTCGATGAGTTAATAGACGCCCTACGAAGAGGGTTTAGGCCGGAAGAGATTACCTGCCTCTCATTCTATACAGCGCAGGTAGAGCTTATACGTGAAAAGATAGAGATAGCATTCAAGATGGGCAGATTACGGGGCATAGACGAAGCGGCGCTTGAGATACTACTAAATAATGTAACCACAGTAGCCTCCTTCATAGGAGGAGAGAATAGAAAGATCATCCTCTCTCTTACGAGGAGTAGAGGGCTGGGGATAGTAGAAGACAGAAAAGGGCTATGCGTTGCCATGACCAGGGCCATAGATGAGATGACTATCATAGGCGCCTTCGGCAGACTTACAGAGCTCTCCAGAGATACCAAAATAGAAGATATCTTCCCCGGACTCTTAGATTACTATAAGACCGAGGTTATAGAATATCTCAAGCTTATGGATGAAATGCATACAGGCGCCCTCCAACCGGCTGCCGTAGATACGACTCAACGAGACCAAGATACCACCACCTCCCAGCCTATAAAGACCGGCAGGCTTATGCAGTATGCAAAGAGAGGCTTAATAGCGGGATTATGCTTGGGCGCCGCATCTATTATAGGCGCAATCATAACAGGGGGGATAACGGCAGTACCTGCTCTATTAGGTACAGCGAGCAGTGTAAGCCTGGGGTATTCGTTTGTGCAATGGATAACAAGATCAGGCATAGTTAAGGCATACAAACGCAGCGGCATTGAGGTAAGGGCCGGGCCGGACGGAGAAGACTTTGCAGTTTATAGTGATAGTAAATCCTTCCTGATAGAGATTAAAGGAGTAAAGAGAGCATTCAGCAAGTGCATTTTTGTAAAAGAGAGAGATGATAAAGGTACCGCTTCAAGGATAAGACTCCTGCCATATGATAGAGAGGGCAAAGAGGAAGCCCGCGCAAATAAGAATATCGACCTAATAAGAGACCTGCCGCCTATAA
The DNA here is from genome assembly GCA_013202745.1 of Candidatus Omnitrophota bacterium. Classification (GTDB taxonomy): domain Bacteria; phylum Omnitrophota; class Gorgyraeia; order JABMRJ01; family JABMRJ01; genus JABMRJ01. The sequence continues at coordinate 4,534 of JABMRJ010000184.1, read as the reverse complement.
CAAGATTCAACAAGGCCGCGAATAGGATAGAATACCTCACGATTAACAATAACGGCGTCGTCACATACTTACCGAATGCGATGGGCTATGTGGTTCCGTTTAGAAATATGCGCGGGACGGCAAGATACTCCGCTGTTTTACACGAAAGGACACATGCCCATAAAAGCACGCTCTTATCGAGTGAAGGTGCAGCATATCTATTTCCGGTCTTAGGATTATTTGCAAGGCCGAGTGTTATTGAAGAAAGGGCCATTTTCCAGAAGAGCGATCTTGTAAGAGGGCCTCCCGAAGAGGCAAAGTACCGCCCTCAAAATATAGTAGAGGTAGTTGCCGATGTCCAGATATGGAATCTGAAAGGCCCATTCGGCCCCGATGTACAATTTGAGGATGTCTTCTCCGGAAGGGCCCTTGAAGAGATCACAGGGGTAGAAGACGGTATGGAGGTAACGAGGGCCCTACTAGGCGATGATGCAGAAGCGAGTGAAGGTGCGAGAATAATATTAAGGGAGACATGGCAAGGCACAAGATACTTTATCATCGGCGCAGGGATGATACCGGCTTTAAGCTGGGTGCTTACCAAGATGGGTATTGATTTGAAATGGCAGGCATTGATCGAGCAGGTTATATTCTGGGGTATTAATATTTATCTTGGGCTAAGCCTGCCTATTCCCAATATATTCTTAGGTGGTCTTGTGGCCAGTGCGATTACATGGGGGGCATTTCTCTTCTTACATATAATAGGAAGGAGGGCCCCGCCTTTAAAACTGACCGCCATAAATGCCATATCTTGCCTGGTAACAATCCCATTTCTAAATATACCTTCCTTAGTAATAACCGCCTTGACCATACCTATTATAATAGCAGCATTCGGCATAACCACACGAGTACACTATATTGCGAGTTTAGAGTTCCTAGAGAGACCGATTCTAGTGAATATCTTTGGAAAAGAGTACTCCTTTGATCAAAAGGCTTGGGATGGGATAGAGAGGGCAGACAAAGAAGATGCGGAAGTGATCACAGAATTACATAAAGAAGCTGCCAGGGCGGCCCAGAGTCAAGGGATAAGGGTAAGACCTGTTTCTGCTGAGAAGATTAGAGAAAAGATCGATACGCCTAACCAATATTATCTTGTCTATAGAGGGCGTGATGGAAAGATTCGTGGCTATTGTCACGGGTTCTACGATGAATCAATTGGAGGAATTTATCTAAGCGGGATAGCAGTAGAAAAGGATTATAGGAGGAGAGGTATAGGGAGAGCATTACAGGGCGCTTTCTTAAAATGGATGGAGGATGACTTTGGTTATGCTAAATTTGAGGCGGATCCTCATTCATGGGGCGCTATAAGGCTTTTGGAGGAATTTGGTTTCAAAAGGGTCTCGATGGGCTGGAGTAAATATAGAGCTGAGTTTAGCAAAACTGAGAAGTCCCTTAAGGATGGAGAAGAGGGCAAGAAAAAGTTAGAGGTAGTGGCGGATGTTCAGAGGTCGAAGGTCGAAATGGAAGATGTTGCAAGAAATGTTTGGAGGCGAACGTTTAAATATGTAGACTTTTCAGGCGTTTTTTTGAAAGAAATGAGTATGGAAGGAGATATATATTCTTCAGCTCAAGTTGATATTGAATATAGACCGAATTTTAACGTTATCACTATAGAAATAAGGGGAAAGGATAAAGAGAGATTAGATCGAGGACTAGATGAGGCATTGATAAAGATAGTTCTTACCAGAGATAAAAGGATAGATAGAGTTGAATTCATACCTACAATTTACGGCTTATCTCGTTCCAGTATAGCTATTATCCTGAGTGATGAAGGAATACCCGATAGATTTCCAGAGCTTTATAATATTTTGAAATATACTTTAACCCTTCCCAAAGCAGACAATGATTTGAAGGTGAGAGAGTGCATAACAGAAAGCACTTTACCTCTTTATGAATACCTAGGACGTGCCGCTACAACTCCTGATTCAATAACAGAATCTGAAATTGAAGAAATATTGTCAGGGAAATTTTATAAAAGCTTAGTTGTTCGCAGGGTGCTAATAATGATATTAGAAAAACTTAAACAGGTTGGAAGAATTTCTGATAAGGAACTTATAAGCTTTGAGCAAGATACTCTGGCAGAGGATATAAGAGAGGATTTATTATTTATAGAACGAATTCTTAAGAACGATGATATTTTTGTAAATGTTACCTTGCAAAAACTATTCAATTTAGATTTACATATTAGAGATGTAGATTCAGTAGAAATTGCCTATTTTGATAGAGGCAGGAATAAGCAGATATATAAGGTCACATTACATTTAAAGACAGGAGAGAAAGTGGCTTTTGCTATGTCTAGCATAAGGGATGATACAATGCCGACTGGTGGTTATGATTTTGGTAAGATTAATGCATCCTTGACGAAGTGGCAGATACTCTCTGATTTAGGAAATACAGTTTGTAAGCTTGGAGCAAGTACATGGATAAAAGACTATCGACCTAAAAACTTAGGTCAAGAGGTATTCTATAATAATATTATGATAGTCTCAAGGGAATTTGTTGAAGGTAGAGATTTTGGGCAATTTTTATCTACCAATCCAATGCCGGATGAAATTAAAGCAGCCACAAGAAAAGTTATAGAAACTTATCTATTGACGTGGATCCAATCAAGGGATGAAGATGGCAGAGGCATATACTTAGGTGATCCAAAACCAAAGAATATAGTAATAAGGAAAGAGGGCAATGATTATATAGCAAAGATAATAGACCTTGATGCCCTTCATGACGGTGGGACTATAGATAAGATAACCCGGCTTTTAGATATGCACTATAAAGATAATCCATATTATACCACTGAATTGATATCAGAGATTTTAGCAGCAATAGAGGCCCCACAGGGTGGTGGGATGGTCTCCCCAAGCGATAAAGTGTTTGGTGAAGGAAGAAGTGTATTAAGCGATAGTGAAAAGGGCCAGAAGAGAGTAGAGGTAGTGGCGGATGTTCAGGTTTGGAATCTGGAGGGTGTGGTTGGTCCTGAGGTTGCAAGGGAACTTTATAGCAGGGATAGCGTAATCTTTGAGGATATCTTCTCAGGAAGGGGTCTGGCTCAGATTGCAGAAGTGAGAAATAAAGAATTATTCATGAGGTTCATGGAAGAGGGTGAGACCGAAATTACAGGCATGGCAGTAACCAGGGCATTACTTAGCCAGGATGAAGAGGCAAGGGAGGCGGCCAGAGAGATTTTGGAGGATGAATTCGGTCTTTATTTAGGCAAAGGCATCGAGACATTATTGAAAGGAACAGGCACAAAGGATGGTTGGACGAAGGAGCAATTAATTGAGACCTGGCAGGGCACAAAGTGCTTCATCATTGGTGCTGGGGTTTCTATGGGCGAGACTGGTGAGGCAGTAATAAGGGGCGCTAAGAGATATTTGCAGAGTGTTGGTTTGGCCGATATCGAACTCATCCAGGCCAAATTCCCAGGGAAAGAGGCTGGCTTTGTTGGCACAGCCGCCCACAGCTTACCTTATATATTAGAGGAAGAACCAGCCCAAGCTGAACTGGGGGTAATAGCCATAGATTTTGGAAGGACCAAAACAGGGGTTGGACTATTAAAGGTGGATCCACAGAGAGGAACATTGTTAGAAGCAAGTGATGAGAGGATCGAGCTTTATTCTGATGAAATCGATACACCTTCTGCCACAGACCGTGAGACATTCCAGGATCCAGATAGAGAATATAACGAAGAGGAGCAAAGAGAAGGTCTTCAAGTTAGAGAAGGAATAGTAGATACCATTGCCAGGCAGATAATCGAAGGCATAGAGAAGGCCCGCCAAGAGGGGTTGGATGTTTCCAAACATTTAGGCGTTAGCTCTCCCGGTGAAGTGGATGATGAGGGTTATTTAGTGGGTTCAACCGACTATCTACCTTTCTTCCAGAAGAAAGATGGTTTCTGCTTCAAGAAGGCAATCGAAGCAAGACTGGAGGATTTAGGATATGAGGGTTACGAGGTGCATGTAGTCAACGACGGCACTGCTGCCGGGTTGGGTAATATTCGTTTTGGTCTGGACTTCGCCCAGCTTCCAGAAGGCAAATATGCATATCTCGGCCCTGGAAGCGGGCTCGGAAGCGCGCTCTTAAGGGTAAGAGACAAGAATATTATGACCACACACCCCCTCGGGAAGAAGGCGCCGGGCGAGGCAGCGCTTAAGCGTGAAAATTTAAAGCGCATATGCCGGCAGATCTATACCTTAGAATCCAGACCGCTGGAGAGGCCTCAATTGGATGCCATAGTGGCCCTCTTAAGAGGCCGCGACCCGCCGGATTATATCGGCCCAGCTGGAGCAGCGGCCACTGCAGATGTTTTAGAAGGTGGTACCTTTGAAATAAAGAGGGGGGATTTTAGAGGCAGGCGCGCAAGGATCAATGTCAGGGTGGTGGATACCGGCGGCCGTACGGGCTTCTTTGCCGATCCCGATCAAATGCCTGTATATTCAGAGGTAACCTACGAAGAAGATGGTGATATAGTAGTATGCAATATCAATATTGCGGATGGATT
>JABMRJ010000183.1 GCA_013202745.1 Candidatus Omnitrophota bacterium | reverse complement strand
CTCGAGCAAGAAGGGTGGACAAAAGGTCAATAAGACCTCTACATGCGTTTATCTTAAACACAAACCTACAGGCATCGAGGTCAAGTGTCAAAAAGAACGCTCTCAAGTCTTGAACCGGTTTCTTGCCAGAAGAATACTGGTTAATAAAATTGAATCACTCGTACTTGGTAGAGAGTCAGAAGAGCGGAAAAGAATAGAAAAGATAAGGCGCCAGAAACGAAAGCGTTCTCGCAGGGCCAAGGAGAAAATGCTCAGGTATAAGAAAATGCGTTCCGAACAGAAAAAACTGCGCAAAGTTCCTACTACAGAATAATTGACGCATATTTAGGGTTCGAGCCGTTGGCTCTACGACAGTTTTTGGACGAAGGGAGGAAAATAAGGGTGGTTTTGAAAGTGCCGCTTCTGGCACATAAGACCTGGCACCTTGGGATCTGTCCCAAAAATATCTAAATATAACAGGAGGAAAACAAAATGAGAAAGAATGTCTTTAAAACGATTCGTTATTTTGCTAAGAACATTGCCATTGTTATTGGCTTAGTTCTAATTTGGCGAGGTATTTGGTATGTTCTTGATTACTTTGACATATTATTTTTTCAAGGCAATCCTTTGCCATTGGCTATTGGAGGGATTATTATCGGGCTGTTAATACTTTATTTGCCAGATAGAGATCTTAAAGAAATTGAGAAATTGTAATTGTAACCCAGATCTAGACCCCTTTTCATATAACTGACGCAATCATAAGCTATTACATAAATTAGCTGTATTTTTTGAAGAATAATTGTAAAATGATATTCTAACCTGGTTAGATTTGCCAGGTTAAAATGATATTCTAACCAGGTTAGATTTGTCATGATGAAGTTAGAAATCGATATTAAAGATATCGACCTTAAAGAGACCACTCTCTCAAGAGGAGTTGCTAAAATAATAAAAAAGTTGTAGTTGTAGCCTGGTACTAGTACTCATTTCACCCAACCTTCATTTCTACGTTTCGACGACACAGAAGATACTATCACCTATAAATACATAAGCAATTAACATAAGAGCTTTTTAATTAATAAGTTACAAAAAAACAGTACTAGTACTGAGCTACAACTAAGGTGCATAGCTGATTTCATTTGCAATTCCCACCTATATATCTTATAATGCCCCAAAAGGAGTAATGATACTTGATTCCCAAAAAAGCTAAAGGCATGATTATGTATGTGGAGGACGAAGTAGATGCCGTCAAGAATATGTTGGAGTTCTTTGTACCCAGAGGCTTCGCCGTATTAATAGCGGTTTCAGCAGAAGAAGGCTTTAATCTCCTTAAGAAATACAAACCTGATATAATCTTAGTGGATATACAGTTAATAGGAAAAAGCGGTGTCGACTTTATAGAAAGAATACAAAAGGAAGGCAACGAAACCCCGGTCATAGTAATTACTGCATACCCGAGCAAGATGTGTGAGATAGAAGCAAAGGGATTAAATACACACGGCTATTTTATAAAACCGTTCAGCTTCGTCGACTTATACAAAAACATAAAGGAACTTTTGGAGATAGTATAGATGGCTCAATATAAAGGCGTGGAAAGACGAAAATATAGAAGACTAAATAGGCCCTTAGCTGTTAATATTATAGCCGTCAATAATAAAAAGACCCTCCCTAAACTTGATGCCGAAATAGGCTTAAATATCGCAGAGGGCGGTATGCTTCTTGAGTGCTCCAAGAGGCTCCCCAAGAAAACCCGCCTTAAACTAAAGATAATACTAATTCTCGATTCAAAGTATAAAATAATACAGACCACAGCCGTGGTATTGTGGAATAAAAAGACCTTCAAAAATACCTACTATCTCGGCTGTAAATTTACAAGACTCCGCCATAAGGATAGGATAACATTAAAGTTGTAGCCCAGTACTAGTACTTATTTCTTCCAACCTTTATTCCCACCCAGTGATACGGTAGTTACTTAACCACAACAAAACCCCGTATTCCGTATTCCTTGCAAATCCTGTAAGTTATTCTACAATATTCCATATTTTGTGTATAGATTGACTTTTGATATGGCATGTGGTATACTTATATTGCAGGAAGATATGAATTATGCCATATATGGGAGGCAGTATGAAGGTGCCGCTCTTCTCGGATCGTGAAAAATTGATGAAGATAATGCAGGTTACCGGTATATCCCGTGCAAAGCTTGCGAGGCGGCTTGAGGTTGATTATAAGACCTTATGGCGGTGGCTCGATAGGGAGGTAAAGCCCCAGAGAAGGCAGAGTAGCGACATTGATCAGATCTTCAAAGAATATGTGGATTTGAGAGAGATAATCACGGGCTTGAGGAAAAAGGCAAGAGACCCTATTGAAGCCTTAAAGAAGAATAAAAAAATAAGAGACGAATTTATATTGATGATGACCTACAATTCCAATGCGATTGAGGGAAGCCGCATGACAATAAAAGATACCGAAGAGGCCATAGCCGGAAATACGGTCAGGGGAAAGAAGCTCTTTGAGATCCTCGAAGCGGTAAATCATAAAAACGCAATGGAATTTATGCTCAGAGAAATATGCCCCGGCTTTAAGATCAGCGAAAAATATATTTTAAAGCTTCATGAAATAGTCATGTACAACCTTAACGATAAGTTGCCCGGCGCATATCGGACCGGATATGTGAATCTTACCAATTCCGATGTAGTGCTCCCTTCAGCGCAGGAAGTTCCGCTTAAGATGTCGCAGCTTGTCAGGAGTATAAATCATTACAAAAGAGACCCTATCGGCAAGATAGCCAAAGATCACTATGATTTTGAAATAATACATCCATTTTTTGACGGCAATGGCAGGGTAGGGCGCCTACTCATGACAACGCAGCTCTTAAGCCAACACTTCGCGCCTGCGGTAATAAGAATAGAAGATAGGTATAAATATTATATGGCCCTTGAAAAATGCAGCCACGGCGATAAGAATAATATTATCCAGATGGTCTGCGACGGCATAATGATGGGCTGTAACCTCATCACGTAGATGAGAAATTGCAACCCAGGTCTAGACCCTTTTTATAATAATCCAACCCAATCTCAAAAGATATATTATTTCACAGATAATGAAGCACATAAAAGGATCGTTCGCAAGGACATATAACAATCTAACATACAAAAACGGCCCAATATGGCAAAACCGCCTTTACGATACTATCCTGGCAAGCGAAGAAGACCTAATAATTAGAATTAACTATATCTTGCAAAATCATGTAAGGGCTAATATAATAAAGGAAGAAAGCGATTATCCTTATTCTTCAGCTAAGGTATATCTAATAAAATAGTTATATCAAAAAGGATCCAGGCCTGAGTTACAACTACAACTGTGTGAATATGCTTATCCGATTTTTAATTATATTATTAATAAGCTTCTTCTTCGCTTTTGCCTGTATAAGGTATTTTGAGAAGAAATGTATATATTATCCCATAAGGAAGATCGAATTTACTCCCAGCGATGCCGGTCTTGAATATGAGGATCTTTTCTTTAGTACCGATGATGGGCTAAAGCTTAATGGCTGGTTTGTCCCGGCGAAAGATGCGAGAGGGACTATACTATTCTGTCATGGAAATGCGGGAAATATAAGTCACCGTGTTGAGATCTTAAAGATATTTACTGAGCTTGGCCTAAATGCTTTTATCTTTGATTACCGTGGTTATGGAAAGAGTGAGGGTAGCCCATCAGAGAAAGGGCTTTATAAGGATGCCAGGGCGGCTTATAGCTACTTACTCGGTAGGAAAGATATTAATAAAGATGCAATTGTAATTTACGGAAAATCTATCGGAGGGAATATAGCTATTGATTTGGCATCTAATGTTAAAGCAGCCGCCCTTATTTCTGAAAGCGGCTTTAGCTCTGCTTATGATATGGGAAGGAGGCTATTTCCATATCTCCCGGTAAAATGGTTGCTTACGATAAAATACGACGCCTTGACGAAGATAAAGGATATCATCATTCCAAAGCTTATCATTCATAGCAGAGACGATGAGATCGTACCGTTTGATCTAGGTGAAAAATTATTTAAGGCCGCGCATGAACCGAAAGAGTTCTACGAGATGCGAGGCGGGCATAATGAGGCGGTCTTTATGGCCAGGCAAGAGTATAGTGATAAAATAAATAGCTTTCTCACTGGAATAATCAAAGAGTTGCACTTATAATAGAAATAGTCTAGACTCGAGCTACAACTAAGCAGGATGGCGCGGAAAGAGATATGAGATTCAGCGTAAGGAGAGGCAAAGAAGAAGCCTTAAGGGCAAAGATGTGTTCGTTGGGAATAAGAGGAGCGGACGTAGAGGAAAAATTCATACGCTCGAGCAAGAAGGGTGGACAAAAGGTCAATAAGACCTCTACATGCGTTTATCTTAAACACAAACCTACAGGCATCGAGGTCAAGTGTCAAAAAGAACGCTCTCAAGTCTTGAACCGGTTTCTTGCCAGAAGAATACTGGT
>JABMRJ010000182.1 GCA_013202745.1 Candidatus Omnitrophota bacterium | reverse complement strand
GGGATGTTCCGTGAAAACCGTATCTTCTTATGCCGTCTTTTTTGTAAAGATCATATGGAAGCGCATATATGTAATGGGCCATGGGAATGGTCTGATAGAATGCCGTATCGAAGACCGCCACCTGAGGCACACCAGGCAGGGCGTTTTTACATGCCTTTATCCCTAAAAGATTGGGGGGATTGTGCAATGGCGCAAATTCAGAGAATCTCTTTATTGCCTTTATCACACCCCTGTCTATCTTAACGGACTTCTTAAATCTCTCTCCTCCATGGACAACCCTGTGGCCCACAGCGGATATATCTTTTATGTCATCAAGCACGCCGCTTTTTCTGTCAGTCAGCTTCTTTAAGATGAGATCCATAGCTGCGCCATGATCCTTCAGCTTAGAGCCTTTAAGACCTATCCTGTCCACTGACCCTTTCGCAAGGAGTTCCTCGGACTTAAAGTTGAAGAGCTTATACTTTATGGATGAGCTCCCTGAATTAATAACCAGCATCATCTTCTAATTACCGCCTCTTTCTTAAACCTATTCATCAATCTATGTGTTAAAAAATATGCCCGCCAGTCCAAATCTGCATGATGCTTATTGAATACCTGGTCAAATAGGATATGCTGCGTTGCTCCTATAGCCAATGCCTTCCATATATCTCCCATAGAAAATAGATATATCAGCACCCAGAATACGGCCAAAAGTTCATAAGAATGGAGGAAGAGGGTCAGCTTATCAAACCTTACCTCCATGCAATAACGGTAAAGATTGCTCAATTTAAAATCACGGCCGTGGTTTAGGTAGCAGTCAAATATATGGTCAATGTCCAGAAAGACTCCGGACAGAAATGAAGCTACGCCACATGCTAAAGACTTAAAATGCAAATATACGGCCAGGCTTATGACAAAAGATACAGCTACATGCTGCTGCGGTTTAATTGCCCTTCCCCTCCAGTTTATCCAAAATCTTATTTACGCTCTCTGCGGCCGGTTCAAGCTCATCGCCTTTGCGTAATTTAATCCTTCTTTTATGATCACCTCTCGCTATCTCTGAGAGCTCCCTGTTTAATCTATCGACGGGGCCGGCGAGTTTATGAGAAACAATCAGGCCTATCCAGAAGAGCACTATAAATACAATAGGCAGCACTATCAATAGTATTATATTGATCTTCCTCACTACAGGAAAGAGGACGACAGCGATAAATTCAGGGATCGCAAGCTGCTCTGCCATCATATAAAATACCAGGTAGTAGAGACACCCTCCTACGATTAGGGCAGGCACTGCCAGGGATATCTCGATCAATCTCATGTATCTGCGCTGGAGCCGCGACTGTGTAAAAAGTAGATTTCTTATCTTCATCTCTCCTCCACCTGTCTTTCGCTCTTATAACCTATCTTGATATCATCATAAAATGCCTCTGCATCACTATTGGTAGAGTCTGCATCGGTCATGAAGGCTATGGCGCCTATTTTGTATCTTGGCTTCCTGCCAAAGGCCTTGAGGTAATCCTCATATATGTCGCGCTCTTCGTAGACCCATCCGCCATTCTCCTTTAGTCCGCTCTCTACAACTATAAGCTGAAGGTTCTTCGAATAAGGGCTTGGCGATATCGTCCCTTCCTTTACCTTCTCTGTCCATATATATTCTATCGCTTTTGTATTGGTAAACAATATAGATGGGAATATCACATATACACGCGCGGCAAAATCATCATGCTTTGCGTTCTTTAAATTCTCTTTGCCGTTCTTTAAGGGAAATTTTGTGGCGTTCCACTTCCAGCTTATTATGGGCCTCTTGTCCATATCGAGTTTTATCTTATAAAATAAGGCAGAGGCCGTTCCCGTGCTGGTAGCAAGCACAAAACGTTCGTGGTTGGAGGCATCTATCTTATAAAGTACTTTACCCCTAAGGATCTTTTCCTTCCATTCGCGCAGGGCACTTTCCTCTGAAAACGGAAAATACTTAACGACATCCACCTTAACGCCCTTTATGACATATTTGATAAATAAAGCTGTGGCTGCCGATATGAGCAAAAGGGCTATTATGGTGTATATAAGAGGTCTTAGTCTAATTTGCATATATATAATGTTATTATATTATAAAGAAAATTACAACCATAATCTGCAGATTTTTTACTTCATCCCCTTAAGCGGACATAAAGTGCAATGGGCCCTCTTCCTGCAATACCCTTTTGCGAGCTCCACTATAAGTGCATGGTATTCGTTAAATAGCTTAACGCTCCTGGGGAGATGTTTCATAAAGATGGCCTGCATCTGTTCATACGTAGCCCCGTCATCGATCATACCATGCCTAAGGAGCACCCGTTTTGTATATGCGTCTATGACAAATATGGGCTTCTTGCCCGCATAAAGGAGTATGCTGTCAGCTGTCTCAGGGCCTATACCGTTTATACTGAGCAGCTTTTCCCTAAGCCTCTTGAGAGGCAATTTAAAGAGCCTTTTTAAGCTTCCACCGAACTCTTTCTGCAGGACCTTGAGGAAGTTCTTGAGCCGTTTTGCCTTTATATTATAGTAACCCGCCGGCCGGATAAGACCGGCCAGCCTGTCATTACTTAACTCGGATAAACCTTTCGGGTTGAGACATTTGGCCTTTTTGAGGTTTCTGATAGCCTTCTCTACATTTGTCCAGGCCGTATTCTGAGTAAGTATAGCACCGACTATCACCTCGAATGGCGTATCGGCAGGCCACCAGTCTCTTGGGCCGAATTCCTTATGGAGCTTCCTGTAAATAAGAAGCAGCTTATTCTTCATCTATCTCTTATCCCAGACCGGACATATGGAGGCGTAGTCGCACCATTTACAGATGCGGCCGGGGGTGGGCTCAAACTCTTCCGACAATATCTTCTTGCCGGTCTCCGTTATGGTCTTCTTAGTTGTCTCGTAATCCTCTGCGTTTCTTGTGGTGGTAACCTTTTCATTAGGGTTTACATAATAGAAACTGAGCCTCTCAGGATTAAGCCTTAATACATCCCGGCATGCCAGGCCGTATATGCTCAGCTGGAGGCTCTCTTTTGCAAATTTTTCATCCTTAGGCTTTCCCGTCTTATAGTCTATGATCTCGACGGAATTCTTACCTAAGTCATCTATGCGGTCTATCCTCACATCGAGCACAAACGCCCCTACCTTAAGGTCCATCTTCTTCTCAAGGAATAGTGGCGGCTTATGGAGCATGTCCTTATGCTTCTTAAAGAAGACCTTGAGTGATTTTTCGCCGGTCCTTCTGTAGTTCGCTTCATCCATCTTGCTTTCATATCCACGGGGTGTCCAATGCTTACTGAAGAGCTCAAAGAGGACGTTTTCGTCCACAGGCTTCTTCTCCTGGACAAACCTAAAGAAATCTTCCAGGGTTGAGTGCATATTCGTACCGAATGTAAGGGCATTCCTCCTGCGTCTTGGTATCCTGTATATATAACTGAATTTATACATAAGCGGGCAGGTATTATAAGTATCGAGCTGCGTATAGCTTAACTTGCCCGGTTTTGGCAGGCTGTATTTTTTACCCTTCTTCTCTTCAAGCGTCTTGAACCTATCCACAATCGAGTTGATGCGGGAGTCTATATCATCGTCGAGCCCTATATCTTCACATACTATATCACCCTTCTCGCAGGCATCGCCGGCCATGACCTCTTTTAAAAAGACTGATGCCTTATTCCTCGGCTTATCTATACAGCTTAAGTACAATCGATCCTCTGCCCTTGTCATGGCTACATAACAGAGGCGCCTCTCCTCTTCCCTGTGAAAATCTCCTTCAGGGAGTTTCTCTTTCATGAGGGAATCCGGAAATGGTATCGGCTCCCTCCTCTTCATCGTTGGAAAACGGTTCTGTACCAGGCTTATCAGGAAGACGTACGGAAATTCAAGCCCTTTTGCCGAATGGACCGTCATAAACCTGACTCCGTCTTCATCCAGCGAAAGGTCTTCCTGTTCAGCGCTGCCTCCCGCCTCCATAAAACAGTCCAGATATGCAAGGAACCCCTCCAGGCTCTGGTCAGGATTATTCTTAAGGTAGCGCATACAGAAATCGAAGAATTTACCTACATTCAGTATCTTCTGGTCACTATCTAAATGCCGCTTGGACTTCTTTTTGTCCAGCAAGACCCTGATGTAGCCTGTCTTCTCTAAGAGCCCCAGGAATAGGTCAGAGGCATTGCTTCTTTTGGATGCGCGGATAAGTTCTCTTAAGTCTTCCTTAAACTTTTTAAGCTGCCCTCTTGTGCTCTCCGCAATGCCCTTTAGCACATCTAATCTCTTTATAACATCATAAAGCGGCACTTCTTCCTTATTCGATATATCAGATATCGTAATGAGATCGTCTATATCTACCTCCCATACGGCACTCGTCAACACGCGAAAGAGACTCACGGAGTCTGTTGGGTCGTCTATTATCTTAAGATATGCTACGAGGTCTCTTATCTCTTCGGTCTCGAGGAGACCTACACCGCGCACAACTGTAACCGGCACAATGCGGCTCTTGAGCTCCCTCAATAGGGCATCTTTATGTGTATGCGCCCTATAGAGGACCGCTATGCGTGAGTATCTCTTTTCTTTACCCTTGAAACCCCTGTACAAGGCCTCTATCTCGTCTGCGACCCTCTTCGCCTCATCTATATAGTCATGTGCAATATAAGCCGCTACTTCAGAACCCTCACCCTTTTCTGTCCAGAGATTCTTTTTGGGATCATACCTATCAATACCATTATTCTTTATCAATCTTGCAGCAGTGTTAAGGATGCGCTTGGTAGACCTGTAGTTCTGCGTAAGTTTTATCGTCTTTAGTTTAGGAAATTTCTCCTTAAATTTAAGAAAGCTGGCGTAGGATGCTCCTCTGAATCTGTATATCGCCTGGTCATCATCACCCACGACACATATGTTCTTGTGTCTCTCTGAAAGCATCTCGAGAAGCTCTATC
>JABMRJ010000010.1 GCA_013202745.1 Candidatus Omnitrophota bacterium | reverse complement strand
CTACCATGCCCAAGCTGGGGCTTATAGAAGGCGTAAAGATGGAGCAGGTGATAGCGGATCTGCTCGAGAATAAGACCTTTCTCGATGTAAAGATCCCGCTTGCTATCGTCGCTACCGACATTAAAAAGGCAGAGGCCGTCACCTATACTTCAGGCCCGTTGATAAAGCTGGCCAGGGCAAGCTGTTCATGGCCGGGCATCTTCAGTCCGGTAAGACATGACAACCGCCTCTTGGTTGACGGCGGCGTAATGCACAGCGTTCCTGTCGCGCTGGCAAAAAACTTGGGCGCAGATTTCATAATCGCATGTGATGTCGGATTCTGCGTAACAAAAGACAAAGAGATAACGACCCTCTTAAGGCTGCTGCTACAATCGTTCCAGATTATGGGCGAGGAATTAAATACCTACCAGTCGCGGGGGGCCGATATCATAATAGAGCCTGAACTGGGGGATATGGACCAGATCGCCTTTGACAAGTCTTCAGATATCATCCACAAAGGACAGGAGGCGGCGGAAAAGGCGCTACCCGCTTTAAGGAAGGTGCTTGGATATAAAAAGAGGCGTTTTCGGTTCATGAGAAAACCTATAATACCGGGGAGATAAGATGGAGGCAGATTTTTCTACACTCATATCGAGCATGGCTATGGAGGCCCTTATATTTCTGGGAGAAATTCCCAATCCGATGTCAAAAAAGAAGGAAGAGAATCTCGACCAGGCAAAATTTGTAATAGATACCATATCCTCACTAAAAGAGAAGACCAAGGGGAATCTTACAGCAGAAGAGGCCAACCAAATCGACAATATCCTATACGAACTCAGGACAAAGTTCGTAGCAAAGAAAAAATAGCCCCAAAATTCTCTTTACTCACTCCATATATTATGATATATTAGCACCTATGAAAACTAAGTTAGCATCTATAGCAAGAATAATTATAAGCCTATTCTTCCTTATATTATTATTTTATCTAAGGAGAGACAGCCTGGGGCTAACGCTTGAGACGATAAAGGGGCTAAAACCGGTAATATATGCCTCAAGCTGCCTCACTTTCGTAGCAGCGGTGACCATTCTCGCAATACGCCTTACGATACTCCTTAAGGCACAGAACCTCTCCTTACGGCTGCCTGAAACTATGAAGCTTACATTCATGGGCTTCTTCTTCAATAACTTTCTCCCTACAGCCATAGGGGGAGATATAGTCAAAGGATATTACGCATATAAAAAGACGGGAAAGAAACTCGTCTCTTTCGTCTCAGTCTTTATGGATAGGTATATCGGCTTCCTGACACTCTTTATACTGGCCGGCATATCCCTCATCTTCGGTTATTCGCATATAAAGATGGCGTACCTTGGATGGATTACAGCTGCGATATTATTTATACTCATCCTCTTTTTAGCCGTATTCCTTAACAAGGATCTGCTTAAGTTCTTCAGTATATTAAGGCCGCTTATAGAGCTGATTAAGATAAGGCCGCAGATAGAGAAGCTCTACAATGCCATAAACGCTTTTAAAGATAAGAAGGCCCTGATTGGCCGCGCGGTGGCCGTCTCAATCTTCGCGCAGATAATAGGGTTTGTAACGATCTACCTATTGATTAAGGGCCTGGGCAACTATATACCGCTCAAGACGATCTTTCTCCTAATGCCCATAATATCTGTCATAAGTATGTTACCGTCGATAAATGGGCTCGGCATCCGTGAAAGCGCGATATACTTCTTCTTTGGGCCTTATATCGGTCATGAGAATGCATTTGCGCTGAGCCTCCTGTGGCTCTCTCTACTTTTTATAGCAAGCATAATAGGGGGTTTGTGTTATCTTTTCGGTAATTACGGCGGGATAGGTGTTATCAAAAAAGAGGGGGTCATTGCATGATTGATAAAGAACTGCTCGACATACTCGCCTGCCCTGCCTGTAAGGCGGGTGTAAAACTAGAGAATGAAAAGATAGTATGCATAAAGTGCAATAAGCGATATCCTATAAAAAACGGCATACCTATAATGCTTATAGATGAGGCGGAAGAAGGATAAAGATTTACGGAGGTATAAGATGCCAAAGATATTGGTAATACACGGACCCAATTTAAATCTACTCGGTGAGCGCGAAGTAGATGTATACGGCAAACTGACGATAGATGAGATCAACAGCGCCCTTGAAAAGACTGCTAAAGAAGAGGGTGTCGAGATAGAGATAGTACAGTCAAACCACGAGGGCGAGATAGTTGAATTGATAGGAAAGAATAAGGGCAAGGCCGGTGCGCTCCTCATAAATCCGGCTGCATACACCCATACCAGCGTAGCTATACGTGACGCGATCTCGGCTACGAAGCTACCTACGGTTGAAGTACACCTATCCAACATCTATGCACGGGAAGAATTTCGCCACACATCGCTTGTAGCCCCTGTTGCAAAAGGACAGGTATCGGGTTTCGGGCTGCACAGCTATACGCTCGGACTCAAGGCGGCAGCATCCATCATGAGGAAGGGATAGTGGCAAATTACACTCAACGGATAAAGCTTCTCAAGACAAAGCTGCAAAGAGATGGGCTCGACGCCCTCCTCATCTCCAAGAGAGAGAATATAATCTATCTAACAGGTCTCGATATAGAAAGCTCCTCCATCATCATAACTTCAGGCAGGAAGGACATCATAATTACTGATGCAAGGTTCGCCGAAGAAGCCTCTGAGAAGAAAGGTCATTTTGAGATAGCGCTCACCAACGGTTCGCGCTACAAGATTATAAACAGGCTATTGAAGAAGCGCAGAATTAAGAAGCTCGGCTTTGAATCTAACTGGCTCGTATATAATAATTTTCTACACCTTGTAAAAGAATTACGCCGCATAACGCTCGTCCCGAAGAAGTACCTTGTAGAAGACCTGAGGATGGTCAAGGATACCGATGAAATCTCTCTTTTGAAAAGATCTGTATCCATCTTGAATAAGGCCTTTAGTCGGGCAAAGAAGCGGATTGCACCCGGCATGACCGGGGCGGATATGGCTATATATCTTGATAATCTTATGAGAAGGTTCGGGGCCGGGGGACCGGCATTCGAGACCATTGTGGCCCAAAACCCCCAATCATCCAGGCCGCACGCCAAGGCGACAGCAGCACCCTTCAGGAGAGGCTCTGCCATACTCATGGATATGGGGGCATGCTATGAAAGGTACAATTCCGACTTGACACGCCTCCTTTTTTTGGGTAGAATACCCACAAAATTTAAATATGTTTATAATATAATAAAGACGGCACAGAAGAAGGCCATAGAGGCCATAAGGCCTGGTACGCGAATATCCGAGCTCGATAAGATGGCCCGGAATTATATAACCAGGAAGGGCTTTGGAAGGTACTTTCTCCACTCACTCGGCCATGGCGTAGGGCTCGAAATACATGAATCACCAAGCATATCCAGAAAAAACAGTGAGCGGCTGAAGCCCGGCATGGTATTCACGGTTGAGCCAGGCATATATATCAAGGGCTGGGGCGGCTTGAGGATTGAAGATATGGTTCTGGTCACAGAAGACGGTTATGAGGTATTGACGGATGCTATCCCCAAATGATCTAAAAAACGGGCTTGTCATAAAAATAGATGGCCAGCTCTTTTCAGTAGTCCAATTCCAGCATATCAAGCCGGGTAAGGGCGGAGCATTCGTGCGCACAAAGTTAAAGAACCTTAAGTCCGGGGCTGTCTTAGACAGGACATTCCGCGAAGTAGAGAGGATAGAAGAGGCCTTCATAGAGGAAAAGGATCTCCAATATCTTTACGGGGCGGACGGCCACTTCCACTTCATGGATAACGAGACCTATGACCAGTTCACTATAGAGAAAGATGTAATAGGTGATAATGTAAAATATCTTAAAGAGAATCTTCACATATTCGCATACTTTCATGACCATAACATAGTTTCGATATCCCTGCCATCTTCAATTGACCTAAAAGTAACAGATACCGAGCCAGGCATAAGGGGAGACACCGCCAAAGGCGGTAATAAACCGGCAACGGTGGAGACGGGTGCAAGGATACTCGTTCCACTATTTATAAATAGCGGTGAAATAATCAAGGTCGATACGCGCACAGGAAAATACCTGGGGCGGGCATAATCCGCCTTCGCTGTGCAACATAACATCCACTTGACAGCTACGGCGGACAAGATCCGGAGAAGCCGGATAGCTTAAGGAGAAGAGAGAGATGAATGTTAAAGAGATCAAAGAGATGATAGACCTCATGAATAAGAATAATCTGAATGAACTTGAGGTCGAAAAAGACGGCACCAAGATTAGGCTCAAGAAGACCGCAAGCGGCCTGAGCCAGCAGATACTCGATGAAAAACTCTCAACCCAACAGATCATACTCAAGGAGAGGCCGCAGCAGCAGGCTGAGGCAAAGGCGCGGAATATTGTGGAGATCAAGTCGCCTATGGTAGGCACATTCTACCGCTCGCCGTCTCCAGAGGCCCCGGCATTTGTCGAGATAGGCAATACCATCAGCCCCGGACAGGTAATATGCATAATAGAAGCGATGAAACTGATGAATGAGATAAAATCGGATATCAAGGGTAAGGTGGTAGACATCCACGTTGAAAACGGCATGCCGATAGAGTTTGGACAGATCTTATTCTTAATCGAACCGATAGCTTAAAGGAATAATATATGTTCTCAAAGATACTGATAGCAAACAGGGGTGAGATAGCCTTAAGGATAATAAGGGCTTGTAAGGAGATGGGCATAAGGACCGTCGCCGTCTACTCTGAGGCAGACACAAGCTCACTCCATGTGCGTTTTGCCGATGAGGCGGTATGCATAGGGAGCGCATCCCCGGCAAATAGTTATCTCAATATACCAGCCATAATAAGTGCCGCTGAGATAACGGACGTCGAGGCGATCCACCCGGGATACGGCTTCCTGGCAGAGGATGCACATTTTGCGGAGATCTGCGACTCATGTAAGATCAAATTCATAGGGCCTTCTCCTGAGACGATAAGGCTGATGGGCGATAAGATGATGGCCAAAGAGACTATGCGCAAGGCAGGCCTGCCCGTCATACCCGGCAGCACATCTGTGATAAAGACAAAAGAAGAGGCCCTTAAGGTAGCCAAGAAGATTAAGTATCCCGTCATCATAAAGGCCGCAGCAGGCGGAGGCGGTAGGGGTATGCGCATATGCCATAACGATGTAAGGCTCATAGGCGCATTCCTTACAGCGCAGAGAGAGGCAGAGAGCGCATTCGGAAATCCCGATGTCTATATAGAAAAATATATTGAGAAACCGCGCCATATAGAATTCCAGATGCTGGGTGACAACCACGGCCATATAATACACCTCGGGGAGAGAGACTGCACAGTCCAGAGGCGCCACCAGAAGCTGATCGAAGAGTCACCGTCACCTGCGATAAATAGCAAGCTGCGCAAGAAGATGGGCGAGGTAGCGGTAAAAGGCGCCAAGGCAGTAAACTATAATAACGCGGGTACAATAGAATTCCTTCTCGATGAAAACAGCAACTTCTACTTCATGGAGATGAATACGAGGATCCAGGTAGAACACCCCGTAACAGAGATGGTCACAGGCATGGATCTCATAAAGGAACAGATCAAGGTCGCAAGCGGAAAGAAGATGTTCTACAAGCAGGATAAGGTCAAGCAGTGCGGCCACTCAATAGAGGTGAGGATAAACGCGGAAGATCCGGACAATGACTTTATGCCATCACCCGGCAAGATAAGCCATTATAATTCGCCCGGAGGAAAAGGAGTAAGGCTCGATACCCACGTTTATACAGGTTATGAGATATCGCCATATTATGACTCCATGATAGGCAAGCTCATCACCTACGGTTCAACGCGCATGGAGGCGATAAAGGTCATGCAGCGCGCTCTCGACGAATTCGTAGTCGGCCCCATAAAGACAACTATACCATTTCACAAGAATGTATTCTCAAACCCTGCGTTCTTGAGGGGAAATATAACCACGTATTTTGTAGATGAGCTTTTTAAAGAAAAGAAATAGGAGGGTATTATGAAGATAGTGAGCGGCATTACCAGATTCTTTTATACATTGATCCTTGTGCTCTTCGGCGCATGCCTTATACTGATCGCCCTGAATCTCATACCCAAAGAACAGATAATAGAAATTGTAAACTCGGTCTACCAGAAGACCAACTTCAGGATGATTACCGGTCTTGCGGGTCTCCTTCTTATAGCGGTAAGCCTCCTTGTAATACAACTCGCAATAAGCAAGCTCGAACGGCAAAAGACGATCGCCTTTGAAAATCCTGATGGCCAGGTCACGGTATCCCTCAAGGCAATAGAGGATTTCATCAAGCGTATGAGCAGCCAGATATCCGAAGTCAAAGAATTACGGTCAAAGGTCATCGCTACTAAGAAAGGGGTAATAGTGGATGTAAATGTAACACTATTTTCAGAGATATCGATACCGAATATTACCGAAAAGATCCAATCCATCATCAAGAACCGCGTTCAGGATATGCTCGGTATAGAAGAACCCATCATGGTAAGGATACATATAAATAAACTTACGGGTAAAGAAGATGTAAAGAAGAAGAAAAGCAAACAGAAAGAAAAAGAAGAGGAGCAGAAATTCCGCGGTATAGAATACTCGGAAGAATAATCAGAGGAGGCGAAATGGCAAAGTTAAAGAGGTTAGGCATATTAACAGGAGGCGGAGACTGCCCGGGATTGAATCCTGTAATAAGGGCTGTCGTAAGGAAGGCCTGCAGTGAAGGCATAGAGGTAGTAGGCATAAAAAACGGCTGGAAGGGGCTGCTGGAGCAGGATACCATGCCTCTTGATATAAATTCCGTATCCGGCATACTCCCGAGGGGCGGGACGATACTCGGGACAAGCCGCACAAATCCATACAAGATAGAGGGCGGCTCAAAGAAGGCCATAGGCAATCTAAAAAAACTCAATCTAGATGCCCTCATCGCGTGCGGCGGCGAAGATACCCTCGGCGTAGCCTCAAAATTCAACAAGGAGAAGCTAAACATCGTAGGTGTCCCTAAGACGATCGATAATGACCTGTCATGTACTGACTTTACGTTCGGGTTCGATACGGCTGTCAACATAGCCACTGAAGCCATAGACCGCCTCCACACAACGGCTGAGAGCCACCATCGCATAATGGTCGCAGAGGTCATGGGAAGGCATGCAGGATGGATAGCCGTATACGCAGGCATGGCCGGCGGAGCGGATGTAATACTGATACCTGAGATACCCATAGACATCAATGAAGTCTGCGATATTCTGAATAAGCGCCATAAGAGAGGTAAGGGATTCAGCATAGTGGTCGTAGCTGAAGGTGCGATGTTTAAGAAAGGTGATGCGGTGACCCAGGAGAAAGAACTCGACGCGTTCGGCCATGTAAGACTTGGAGGGATAGGTCAGATGCTGGGCGAGCGGATCGAAAAGGAGACCGGCTTTGAGACAAGGGTTACTGTATTGGGCCACATACAGAGAGGCGGCACGCCGACTGCGTTTGACAGGGTATTGGGCACAAGATTCGGCGTAAAGGCCGTGGAGATGGCCATGGAGGGCAAGTTCGGCATGATGGCCGGCCTCAGCGGTAATAATATTGTGGCGGTACCTCTCGAAAAGGCGGTAGGGAAATTAAAGACCGTAGATATGGACCTTTATAAGATAGCCGAGATATTTTTCGGATAAGGAGCTGACATTGAAGAAGAGAGCGGAAGAGTTATTAAAAGAGTCCATCGGTGTCAAAGAAGAGTTTTTAAAGCACGGGCCTGCAAAACTGGCTGATATAACCAAGGTTATAGCAGGTTCTTTAAAAAGCGGCGGCAAGCTCATACTATTCGGTAACGGCGGAAGCGCTGCAGACAGCCAGCATATCGCTGCTGAACTGGTAGGAAGGTTTAAGAAGGATCGGCCCCCCATATCGGCTATTGCACTATCGACAAATACATCTACCATAACAGCGCTCGGCAATGACTACGGGTACGAAACATCTTTTAGCAGGCAGCTTGAAGCCCTTGCACGAAAAGGCGATGTTGCCATGGGCATATCGACAAGCGGCAATTCACCCAATGTCATTGAGGCCATAAAGACGGCGGAGAAACTGGGGCTTAAGACAATAGCGATGACTGGCAGAGATGGCGGAAAGCTTGCAGGGCTTGCCGATATCACCTTAAAGGTACCGTCAGACAATACGCCCCGTATACAGGAATTGCACATTACGGCCGGCCATATAATCTGCGAACTCATAGAAGGCCAGATTTAAATGATAAAAGATAAGATAAAAGATGCAGGGGTTCTTAAGGGCATACTCGCCTCCCTTAAAAATAAGGGCAAGAAAATAGTCTTTACAAACGGCTGCTTCGATATATTACATGTGGGCCATGTCTCATACCTCGAGGAGACAAAAGCGCTCGGAGATATACTGGTAGTCGCCATAAACAGTGACGCCTCTGTAAAGAAGATAAAGGGGAAGGGGCGACCACTTACAAAAGAACGCGACAGAGAAGAAGTCGTCGCGGCACTGGCATCTGTAGATTTCGTCACCCTCTTTTGTGAGGATACCCCTGAATCTATCGTAAAAGAGCTCGATCCCGATGTCATCGTAAAAGGCGGCGATTGGAAAGAGGGGGATATAGTCGGCGGTGATTACGTAAAGAAGAGAGGCGGCAAGGTAGTATCGATTCCCTTTCGCAAAGGATACTCCACAACATCATTGATAAAGAGGGTAAAGGGGCTACAGTGAAGGATAAGAATACCTTAAGGATAATCGACGCAAATCTGAATAGATTTCGTGAGGCGCTGCGCGTATGTGAGGATGTTGCAAGGTTCTCCATCGAGGATAAGGCAGCAACCGCGCGGTTTAAGACCTTAAGGCATGATGTTGCGCGCGCCATCTCAGGGTCGAAAAAGGTAAAGTACCCATCCCTTGTCTTATCAAGGGACTCGGTAAGAGATATCGGCAAATTTACAACGGGTAGCGAATTGGCCAGAAGCGGCCCGCTCGATATACTCGGCGCAAATCTCCAGAGGGCAAAAGAGTCTGTCCGCGTCCTGGAAGAGTTTACAAAGATAATGGACAGAGAGCTTGCACTTAAATTTAAAGATATAAGGTTTAAGG
>JABMRJ010000181.1 GCA_013202745.1 Candidatus Omnitrophota bacterium | reverse complement strand
GTCTATATGGACGAGAAGATAGAAAAATATATTCTCGATATAGTATTTGCGACAAGAGAACCCAAGAAATACAAGCTGGATGATCTCGTAGGCCTTATACAGTATGGCGCATCTCCCAGGGCCAGCATATACCTTACCGTAGCCTCAAAGGCCTATGCGTTTATACAGGGCAGAGGTTATGTCACACCGCAGGATGTTAAATCTATAGGGCCTGATGTATTACGGCACAGGGTAATAACAAGCTACGAAGCCGAGGCCGAAGAGAAGACATCCGAGGATATCATAAAGAGGATCTTCGAAGAAATAGAAGTCCCGTAATCATATGATACCGAAAGAGGTATTGCGGAATATCCGTCGGATACAGATTACAACATCACGTCTTGTAACCGACGTATTTGCAGGTCAGTATCACAGCGTATTTAAGGGCATGGGCATGGAGTTCGATGAAGTCCGCGTTTACCAGCCCGGTGATGAGATACGCTCTATAGACTGGAATGTCACCGCCCGCACGGGATCGCCCCATGTAAAGAAGTTCGTAGAAGAGAGGGAGCTTACGGTCATGCTTCTTCTCGATATGTCCTTATCCTGCCGATTCGGAACCCACAGAAAATTCAAGAGCCAGCTCGCTGCAGAACTCTGTTCAGTATTTGCGCTCTCCGCCGTAAAGAATAATGATAAAGTAGGATTTATAGCATTTACTGACAGGATAGAGAAGTTTGTCCCTCCCAGAAAAGGGGTACGCCATGTATTGAGGGTAATAAGGGAGGCGCTCTATCTGAAGGCTAAAGGCACGGGCACGGATATAAACTCTGTAGTGGAATACTTAAACAGGGTACTGAAGCGCCGCGCAGTCGTATTTATAATTTCAGATTTCTACGCTGCCAATTATAAGAAGGCCCTATCTATAGCCAATAAACGCCACGATGTCATAGCCGTTACCATAACAGACCCGAGAGAGACGGAGCTTCCCGATGTCGGCATAATCAGGCTGGATGATGCTGAATCGGGTAAGGGCTACATGGTGGACACCTCTGATAGGTCGCTGAGGCAGGAGTACAAAAAGAATTCGCTCAGGGTTTTTGATGAAAGAAAAAGATTATTCTCTTCTGTAAATGTAGATAATATAGAGATACGGACCGATATCCCTTACTCTAAAAGTCTTATTAAATTCTTTAAGATGAGAGAGAGGAGGCGCTGATAGTTTGAAAGAGACTACGCGCGAAGTACAAAAGGATATAATTGATATAAGAGGGCCCGTAGACCTGCCCGGCGGTTTTCCATTCCGCCTCCTGGCCATATTGGCCTTGCTGGTAATTGCCGCCGTTGCAGCAAAATTCCTCATCAAAAAGTTTGGGGGTAAAGAGCGGGTTTTACCGCCGAGGCCTGCCCACGAGATAGCCTATGATGATCTTAGAGATCTTAAGATGAGGGGGCTCCCCGGGCAGGGAAGGATTAAGGAGTATTACATAGCGCTCTCTTTTATAGTCAGGCAATACCTGGAAAACAGGTTTGCACTTAGGGCGCCCGAGATGACTACGGAAGAGTTTCTTATAGCGGCCAAAAACAGGGGTGAGTTCTCCTCGGAATTGAAGGCACTCCTTAAAGACTTTCTCCTCCATTGTGATCTTGTAAAGTTTGCAAAATACGGCCCCACGCCTACTGAGATGGACTTAAGTTTCGAATCTGCAAAGAGGCTCGTAGACCAGACTAAAGAAAGAGCTGCTGAGGTGACAGCATGATCCTGCGCGATCCCTGGATGCTTCTCTTGCTGGCCCTTGTATTTGCGCTTATCCTTTTTGTAAAAGGCAGGAAGAGAGAGGCGGGTATAAGATTTTCCTCAGGTATTCTCCTAAACTCCTTAAGGCCTACGCTCAAATTGCGCATGACGAGAAATATTATACTCCTGCGGGCTTTAGCCCTTACCCTTATAATAATATCCCTTGCGAGGCCCCAATCTTATATAGAAGAGTCTGTAATCCAGACCGAGGGGATAGATATAGTCCTGGCCCTGGACGTATCGACGAGTATGCTTGCAGAAGATTTTGTTCTCAAAGGCAAGAGGGAGAATAGGCTTAAGGTAGTAAAGGATGTAGTAAGGGATTTTATAAAAGCCAGGGGGAGTGACAAGATAGGCATGGTAGCATTCGCAGGCAGGGCCTATACCGTATGCCCGCTGACACTCGATTACGGATGGCTCCTGCAGAATCTGGAGAGAGTAGAGATAGGGATGATGGAGGATGGGACCGCAGTAGGTTCCGGTATAAGCTCAGGGTTAAACAGGCTTAAGGATGCGGAGGCAAAGAGCAAGGTCATGATATTGCTGACCGACGGCATCAACAATGCCGGCAGGATATCTCCCCTTACAGCGGCCGAAGCGGCGAGGGTCTTAAAGACAAAGATATATACGATAGGCGCCGGGACAAAAGGGCTTGCGCCGTATCCCATGAAGGATCCCTTTGGAAGGACTGTCTATCAATCCGTCAAGATAGATATAGATGAGGATATCCTAAAAAGGATAGCAGAAAAGACTGATGCAAAATACTTCAGGGCTACAGACACAGAATCGCTCAGGGATATCTATAGAGAGATAGATAGGCTGGAGAAGACCGTTATTGAAGAGAAGGGGTATGTGGAATACAAGGAGCTTTTCCCCTTATTCCTTATACCGGGCATTATCATATTATTAT
>JABMRJ010000180.1 GCA_013202745.1 Candidatus Omnitrophota bacterium | reverse complement strand
CTTGATAAGATTGCCTATCAAAACCTGGTGAAAAAAACCACTCTGGCCCAGGATAGCGCTGAGTTTCATCATGAGAGGAAGCCATAATTTTTCAAAGAGAGGTTCAAATAGATACCCTATGAGCCCCTCGCCGATAAAGCGGATCGTAAGAAAAGAGCAATATATTACACCCATGGCTATAGGCAGGCCGGTAGCAGGTTTTATACTCCATTCCTCCAGCATCTGCAATACCGTATGGTGGTGATGTGTCAGCTTCTGGACATCCTCTACAATCTTACCGATCTTTTCCCACCTCTTTTTATCTGTGAAGAAATTTTTCTTTAAGACCTTAGCTTCACGCAGCCTATCTACCAATTCTTTTATGCCCTCACCCGTCAATCCGCATGTTGGAATGACAGGTACACCGAGTGCCTTTTCGAGTTTCTCTACATCTATCTCTATACCCTTATGCTTGGTCTCGTCCCAAATATTCAAGGCGATGACTACGGGTATATCTTTTTCAAGAAGTTCCAGCGTCAGATACAGGTTCCTCTCAAGGTTTGTTGCATCGACGACATTAATGATGAGGTCCCCGCCCTTTAGCATCTCTGTCGCAACTTCCTCTGCTTTACTTGTGGGCTCCAGCGAGTAGGTGCCGGGCACATCTATTATCATGGGCCGCTCCTGACCCACCTTCATCTGCCCCTGGGTAAATCCGACCGTAGTTCCGGGATAATTGGATATTACGACCCTGGCGCCTACAAGCCTTGAAAATATGGCGCTCTTTCCGACATTTGGATTGCCCATCAGGAGAATCTTATCTATCTTCATCTGTCGACCTCGATAATAATCTTTCTTGCCATACCAAACCCGACGGCGATCTGTAACTTGCCTATGTTTACGGTCTGGGGCCCCCTCCAGAAATGCGAGCTAACCTTCCTTATCCCTTTGCCGGGTATTATGCCCATATTCTGGATCCTCTTTGCTGCATCGTGGCCGCTCGTTATTTCGTTTACTACACCGGACTCACCCGGTTTCATCTGTGTAAGGTCTATCAGCATCTTATATCATCCTATCTTGTTTTAGATCATTATATATAAATGAGTGCTATAACTCAAGCCTTTATTTTTTCGATGATGCCGTACGTGTCACCCAATATGCGGTCTATTTCGCTTATTTTTATGCAAAAAGGCAGATAGAAATATATGACATCTCCCAGGGGGCGAAGGAGCATATTCTTCTTTAAACCCTCCTTATAAATATCGAGGCCTATCCTCCTGTTTATCCCGAAAGGCCTCTTTTGCTTTTTATCCTTAACCAATTCCATAGCGCCTATCATACCGATATGTCTTACATCGCCTACCACGTCAAGATACCTGAATCTCTCAAGGCCTTTGTGAAGATGCGTTATCAGGCCTCCGGCCTTTTTTAGTGTCTGTTCATCCTTAAAGATATCAAGGCTCGCAATCGCACAGGCACATGAAACTGGGTTGGCCGTATAGGTATGGCCATGATAGAATGTCTTTCTCTCTCCATAGTCCGCATAAAAGGCTTTATATATTTTCTCTGTAGTAAGTGTTGCTGCCATAGGGAGATACCCTGATGTTATACCCTTGGATAGACAGATGATATCGGGCTTGACCCCTGCATGTTCACAGGCAAACATCTTACCAGTCCTTCCGAACCCGGTTGCCACCTCATCGAGTATGAGATGGACATTATATTTTCTGGTAAGCGCGGCTGCCTTTTTTAGATACTCCTTAGGATAGATGATCATGCCGCCGGCCGCCATGACCATCGGCTCCATAATCAACGCTGCGATCCGGCCGCTTTCTCTCTTTAATAACTCCCCTAATGGCCCTATGCATTCTATGCTGCATGATCTCCTCTCCATGCCCATAGGACAGCGATAACAGTATGGTGACGGTACCTTTTTAGCATTAAAGAATAGCGGAGAGAAGACTTTATTAAATTCATCGACACCGCCTATGCTCATCGCACCTATGGTATCGCCATGATATGCATAATCGAGCGAGACAAACTGCCTCTTTTTATTCTGTCCGATATTCTGCCAGTATTGGTATGACATCTTAAGCGCCGTCTCCACGGCAGTCGAACCATTATCTGAGAAGAATACCCTGGTAAGGTTCTTGGGGGTAATGGATACCAGTTTCTCTGCAAGGAGTATCGCCGGCTTATGAGTAAAGCCCGCAAATAAGACATGTTCGAGAGAATCGAGCTGGTCTTTTATGGCCCTCTTTATCCTGGGATGGTTATGTCCGTGTATATTGCACCACCAGCTTGATATGGTATCATAGTAGAAGTTTCCTTTATTGTCGTAGAGCTTTAAGCCCTTCGCTTTATCTATCAAAATAGGCGGCAGATCCTTACATTCCTTCATCTGGGTATACGGGTGCCATAAATATTTTAGGTCCTTCTCTATCCACCTATCCATTAAAATACACCCATTACCTTTTCGCCCGAAATATTTTTTATTATCCTAATATTATCCTTCAATATCCTCTTATCTGTCCCCTTTGACCGGTTGTTGAATATGATACCCGTTATCTCCATGCGCCTTCGCCTTATCGCTTCTATGGTAAGGAGGGTCTGGTTTATTGCGCCCAATTTATTATCTACTACTATAAGCACGGGAACTTTAAGCTCCTTTGCTATATCTATAACGAACTCTTTTTTGTTAATTGGCACGAGCGCGCCGCCTATCCCTTCCACTATAACGAAGTCGAATCTCTTCATCAGGTATCTAAAACTCTTTTTGATCTTATCTTTTTTGATTATCTTTTTCTCCAATTGCGCAGCCAAGTGTGGAGATGAGGGGAATTTGAATTTATACGGAGTTATGTGCTGCATGCAATCCCTCACTTCGGACCTTTTTCTCTTCATCAACTTTAAATGCACGGCGATATCCTTTGGAAAACCCTTGCTGCCTGTCTGTATCCATTTCTGGGTTACCGCATTATAGCCTCTCTCGAGAAGATACCTTGCAAGGAGCCCTGTAAATACCGTCTTTCCCACGCCCGTATCTGTGCCTGTAATAAATATTGCCTTCACCCAGCCCCTCCTAATCCCAGCCCTCCATGTAGGAGGGGCTGGGCTCATTTCACACCCCTGCAGAAGAAGACTTCGTACGTGGCGCTAAAATCCTTAAATCTATCTTTGTATATTTTTTGCAGCTTATCTATGGTGCGCTTGGTCCAGATTCCCTTTCCGTTGGTT
>JABMRJ010000179.1 GCA_013202745.1 Candidatus Omnitrophota bacterium | reverse complement strand
TTTGCGGATATAAATTTGTTGAGTTTCTTGCGTTCTATAATGCCTTCCACCCTGTCATCTTTGTCGAGCACAGGCAGGCAGTCTATATCGTGTTTATTTAATATCTTTTTGGCCTCCGCTATAAAATCATCCGAAGATATTCTGGAAGTTATCGGGTCCATGAGATCGTGCGCCAGGAAGAGCCCTTTTGTATCCATATCAAGGAGCGTATGTTTCATGCTTTCGACGGTTATGATGCCCTTTATCACTTTATCTTTGTTTATAACAGGATAAAACAGGTTATCGTTCATCGTTACTATCATCAGGATATCGGACAAGCCCATATTTTCATATATGAAGACAGGATTCTTATCCATCACATCCTCTACCTTGGTCTTATATATAAGGTCCTCTTCTGTAATATTTAGACCTATTTCGCCTGCTTTTGTGAGAGCTATCTTTACAAAAGCCGGTCCTATAATTTCAAGAATGAATGCCGTAGCCGTTACTATTACTACTATTGCGTCGCCTATCTCACCCCTGAAATAATGGCTCGCCAATATTGAAAGTCCTATAGCAACACCGGCCTGGCTGAATAGGCACAAAGGCAGATATCGTTGGACCGTCTTTGGCGCCCCCGAAAACCTGGCGCCCAGATTGGCGCCTATAGCTTTGCCGAAACTCCTTCCGATAAGATATATCAAAGCAAGTATAACTATGGGAAGTGTTATATTTGTTACGTTAAGCTTCGCTCCGACAAGAACGAAGAAGAGCACATAAATAGGCGGGGTAAACCCTTCTACCAGCTTAAATACATCTTTGCTTTTGCGCGGGGTAAAGTTTACGACTATCGCGCCAAGCGCCATGGCTGCAAGCAGCATATCTACATGCATAGTGAGCGCGAGGCCGCATATAAGAAGGACCGTTCCTATGGAAAAGGCGAGGAGCCTCGACTCCTCAAAATACTTCTTCAAAAGCTTTGTTAGCACTATACCGCCGAGAACTCCTATAACTATAGATCCGCCTATCTCATAGATGGGATTGATAAATATTCTGATGGTGCCTTCATTAACATTTCCCATAAGACTTCCCGCTATGCTCGATGCTATTGCAAAGAGTATAAGCGCCAGCCCGTCATCCAGCGCCACGATACCGAGTACGGTCCTCGTAAGCGGCCCGCGCGTCTTATACTCCCGCATAACCTCTGTTGTGGCGGCAGGGGCCGTAGCGGAAGATATGGCTCCGAGTAAAAGACCGAGCGCCCATGAGAGCCTCCAGTTTCCGAAAAGGAATCCTCCCACAACACCCACCGATACCGAGACCGCCAGAAAAGCAGCGATACCTTCGCATAACAATATATTTGTAAACTGTTTCCCGTATTTTTTAAGAACTTCTTTCTTCAGCTCACCGCCTATCATAAAGCCGATAAGCCCCAGCGCAAAATAGTTAAACGGCTGCAGGGTATGGATGGTATCCTGGTTTACGAGTTTAAGGCCGGATTCTCCTATGAGTATTCCGATGGCTATATATCCTACGACCTGGGGTATACGCAGCCTCTGGAATAGGCGGCCGCCTACGGTCCCGCCGAAGAGCGCAAGACCCAGAAGAAGCAGTATATTAAAATTTATCGGCATTTCTATTTTTCTACCTCTTTAAGAAAAGAATATGGCAGCACCCATAACAAGAATAAATGCTCCCCATATTCTAAAAAATTTAAGATCTCTGCCCTGCCACCACCCTGACATCTTATCAGAGGTCTTGGTAGTAACAAACAAGATCGCTCTTGCAACAAATATAAACCCCAATATACCTACGAGTTTCAGTGCCAGCCCCTGCGCTTTTAGGACGCTGCCGAGAATGCTGAAGCCCAAAAGTATTACAAAACCAAGAACCATCCACTTCATCTTACGCGCCATCCGCTTCTTCAGGCGATCCCTTAAAAGCTGGGGCTTGACCACCCAGAGTATACCTAAGATAATCCATATAATTCCCAATATCCGCGTAATCATATTTCCCCTCCTTTTTCTATCTCGATATCTTAAGTATCTTGAATTTTAAGAGCCCTGCCGGCACCTCTACCTTGACAATGTCGTTCTTTTTGTGCCCCAAAAGCGCCTTTCCTATGGGAGAATCTATAGAGATCTTTCCCTGTGAAAAATCGGCTTCCAGTTCAGAGACGAGCGTATATTCTACACTCTCTTTGGTATCCACATTATTCATCTTGACTGTAGCGCCTATCAGCGCTTCGTCTTTTGCAATCTTGCTATCGTCTAGAATCTGCGCTTCAGAAAGCTTGTTTTCAAGCTTGGCTACCCTCTCTTCGTTTAATGCCTGCGCCTCTTTGGCCGCTTTATACTCCGCATTTTCACGAAGATCCCCGTGCGCCCTGGCTACCCCTATCTCTTTCGAAAGTTCTCTTCTTTTGACTTTCTTTAGGTATTCCAGTTCCTTTTTTAATTTATCATATCCTTCATGCGAAAGATAAGTACCTTCGCCCATCTGCCTGCCTCCGAATATTACTCTTCTTTACCAAAGGGCAGCTTAATCTTGCCGACCAGCTCTTCTGTGCTCTTTATGAGCTTATCTACCGTCTCTTTTGGAATACCGCTATCAGTAATCTTGCCCCGCGCCCCGGTTACCGCCTTAAGGGCCTTATCCTGTACTGAGGAAAGCCTTGCAGATACATCACCTTTAAGATCATTTAGGTTTATATCGGCAAGTCTCGATATGGTGGTCTTCAT
>JABMRJ010000178.1 GCA_013202745.1 Candidatus Omnitrophota bacterium | reverse complement strand
TTATGTACGCGTATGCTCATTTTTTAACTTTCTCTTTTGCCGAATTAATGATCTTTTCTGCAGTCTTGGTCCCTATGCCTTCCAGCTTAGTAATATCTTCTGTTTTTGCTCCGGCTATCTTTTCTATAGAGTCAAAACCCGCTTTGACGAGTACGCCGTAAGTCTTCTTGCCGACACCTCCGAGATTGGCAACTGTCGGTTCCTTTGTCTTCTTTATACCCTTCGCCTTCTTGGTCTCTTTCTTCGGCTCTTTTTCCTTGGACTTAAGCTCTTTTAACCTCTTCTCGCTCCTTATATCTATGTCCCAGCCTACAAGCTTAGACGCTATCCTTACATTCTGGCCATGCTTACCTATCGCAAGCGAAAGCTGGTCATCTTTTACGATGACCTCAAGGCGCCTCCTTTCCTTATCCACTTTAATCTTCGATACCTCGGCCGGGCTGAGTGATGCCTTTGCATATTCCTGTATATCGTCACTCCATCTTATTATATCGAGCCTCTCTCCGTGGATCTCCCTCACTATGCTTTTAACCCGCTGCCCCCTCATGCCTACGCATGCGCCAACAGCATCGACCTTATCATCTTTGGAGAATACGGCGACCTTCGTCCTGTCGCCTGCCTCTCTGTATATCGATTTTATCTCTACTATCCCGTCGCCTATCTCAGGGACCTCAAGCTCAAAGAGCTTCTTTATAAATCCGGGATTACTTCTCGATACTATGATCTGCGGTCCGCGCGGTGTCTTTTTTACATCCAGCAAATATGCCCTTACCCTGTCACCCTGTCTGTAGCTCTCCTTGTGGCATTGCTGGCTCTTTGGGAGTATCGCTTCGGTCTTGCCGAGATCAAGGATAATATCTCCCCTCTCAAACCTATGGACACTTCCGCTTACTATATCGCCCATCTTTTCGTGGAACTCGCCATAGATGACATCGCGCTCTGCCTCGCGTATCTTCTGTATTATCACCTGCTTTGCTGTCTGCGCGGCTATCCTGCCGAAGTCGCCTGATTCGATCTCTTTTCCTTCGCTGAATACCTTTATCTGGCCGTTCTTTCTATCTATCTTTACAGAGATATCCTCGGTCTTCTTGCCTATAACCTTGCGTGCAGCGCTTACAAGGGCAGACTCGACCGCCTGGAAGAGGATCTCTATCGATATCCCCTTCTCCCTCTCTATATTCTCCAGTATATTAAGAAAATCCTTATTCATCTCGGTACCTTTCCTTCCTATATCTCTATTTTCAGTTTTGCCTTAGCTATCTTATCCAGCCTTATCACGTTGTTATCAATAGTCACTTTTTCGTCATCCACAGCCTTCACAATACCTTCGCAGTCACGCCTCTTACCCTCTATAGGCTCATATGTATGGACGCGTATACTCTTTCCCATTACCCTCTCAAAATCACGCCTCGTCTTTAAGGGCCTATCAAGCCCGGGAGATGAGACCTCAAGCGTATATTTATCAAGCATTATCTCACTCTGGTCCAATAATGCGCTTATCTCTTCATTAAGGCGCGCGCACTCCTCAAGCTTTATTCCACCCTCTTTATCCACCAGAAACCTCAATACCATGCCGCCGGACTCTCTGCGGTATATTATATCAATAAGCTCTATAGCGCCTTCCTGCAGCAGCTTGGCCGTTAGCCCTTTTATCTTGTTTACTATTATGTCTATCATAAAAAAATGGGTAGAGCTTTCGCTAGTCTACCCATTTATCTCCTTTTTAAATGGTGTTGTTATATTACTATATTATTATAATTATGTCAAGAATAATAATCCTAATTTAAGTGCTCTTCCTAAGCTTCTTTGCTATCTCCCGCGTCTTCTTTGGCAGGGTAGCCGCAAATTCACTCATATCACGTAGCCACTCCAGTTTCTTCTTGGGGGGTATCTTCATATATCTCAAGAGCTTTTCTCTCTCGCTTTCCCATCCGAAATTCATTTATCTCTCCTTAAGATCTCTATCTCCCTCAACTGTTTTATATCAAGCATATCAACACCGCGCCCTGTCCCCTGCTTCATCTTTATGAGGTTGCTTATCGATATTACAGGCAGTTTAAGGTCGCCTGTCTTAACCAAGATACGCGTCCCTTCTGCCTCTTTGAAAGTAACCGGAGATTCAATAATAATATCCACTTCTTTAAGATCGTCTTTTTTGTAAAAATTGAAGGCCTTCATATTCTTATCCTCAATCCAGTCTCTTCTGGTATCGCTGTTTGCTATCTCCATAGGATCAACCGGCTGTTTTACGCGATAACCTTGACCTTTCAGTATAGTGACTATCTTTCTTAGGTTTTCATCGCTCATCTCGACAAGTATATCAAGATCAGCGGTAGTCCTTAAAGAGCCCAGGAGATTTACCGCAATCCCGCCTACTATGACGTACTTCACCTTCTCTTTATGGAATGTGCGCAGCACCTCTTCGTAAATAATCATATTTTAAGTATACCTCAATTGGGCTTTTGTGACAAGGAGATTTTAGACCGCCGATAAGAGCTCTATCGCCTTCTTATTGTAAAGGTCTATCCTCTCATATTTGATTTTGTCTGCTTCCGGCAGATCCAGCAATATTACCCTATCAGTATTCAATATCTCTTCCGGAAGCAGTTTCCTGTTTGAAATTGCTTTATATTGCCTCTGGATAAAGGCTATAAGACGCCTATATTTATCTACGCCGTCTGCAATATCATTCGGCGTAATATGCTTTGGCAGACTGGCCAGGGCAAAGGCCATATTCATGGCAGCCAGCACCCTTAAAAGATGGGCATCACCTTCTTCAGGCAAGTCGATATGCCCTTCTCCGATAATATCCGGCCCGCTCCTGCAGACAACGGATATTACCGGATATTCCCTACCACTCCTTGACACTGTGCTGTCAAACGGTATCCCCTTTATGCTATCTTCGGTAGCTGCCATGCTCTGGAGCAGTCTTATGTATTCCTCAACAATCTCTATCTGCGCTTCTGATAATCTTGCTCTATCATACCTTATCTCATATCTCCTCGTTCCATTGGGTATCTGCCTGTGGAGGATGTCTATCAGGAGTTCCATGGTAAATTCGGCGTCATCTACAGCCTGACTGACCGCCAGTTCACGATTATAAATTACCTTAGCGACTTCTCTTGCTTTATCCATAAAGTAATTTTTTATTCTTATATTATCCTCAACAACATCGGCAAGAAGTATTTCTTCAAATACTCTCCCGACGCTCTCCAGGATGCTCTCCGGATAAGGCCCTTCGACAATTATCCGAAATTCATTGTCCTTTTTCAACGTTAAGCCCAACAATTCTATGAAACTACTACATTCTGCTTCTTCCGTCGGATTCGGCGATATTCTCACTATCCTTACAGCTATCTTTCCTTTGGATTCAGGCCATATTTCGTCATAAATATCCTGCATATACGTAGCAGGTCTAAAATGCAATCCTTTTATTAAACCTACCTTGCCGTTAATAATAAATCTATTACTCCCTTCCGCCTCCGCCCTTGCCTGCGCCGCAATTTTATGCGAGACTCTTTCCGCCTCCGGATCATCGAGGTCAAGACCTTCCAGGGTTGGAGGAGGATCTTCGCTATCCCTGCTCGGGGGGACAGGTTTAGGATCATCTCCAGAACCGTCCCTATCTATATCTATCCCTGTCTTTTGTAAAACAACTGCTACGGGTATATGCCGCGCACCCTCTAAACGTTCCTCAAGGCAAATCGTGCAACCAGCATATTCCATCCCCTCCTTAACCCATTCCAGCATTCCCGTTTTGTCATCAACGGCCCCGCACAAAAAATACCACTGTGGATCAACTTTTTCCATGAGAAAGAAATGCCAGTTTTTAAAGTGTTCTCCTTCCTTATAAATACCGTTATCCTTAAGATTGGCTACTACAACTGCAGCGCTTTTTGCTGATTTGATTTTTTGAATATCGGCGAAGCCCTTTTCAATAACATCTACAACATTAATATTATTTAACTTTAAAAGTCTCCGAGATGTTTGAACCCATTCTTTGTTATGCTCAATCGCTATTACCTTCTTGGCTCCAATGCGAGACGCTACCATCGCCAGAATTCCGTCACCACTTCCCGCATCTAGAATAACCTCGTCTTTAATAAGGTAGGAGCGGGCCCGTAACAGAAGAATGGCCAGTCGCGTATGCGCACCATAGAGAAAATCGAGCCTTCCGCTAAGTTCGCTGCGCTTAAGGCTGCAAACAATGACAGAATCTTTATGCTCACCAAACTCTTCACTGTGCCGTTTCCACTCCGCCTCGTCAATGAAGAGGAATCCGGCCACTATCAGATAATGGTCACCCAACACTGTCGGGAAATTCATGCCGGCAACCTCTTCATCCTTTTCAACGATGTGATCATCCGGCCAGATTTCTCTTGCCCGATCCCGCAAAGGCGCCCAGGAGAGGTGTACCTTTTGTTTCTTCTTGATCCTCGCAGGGTCGAGGCCGGTTTCGAGTAGTACGGTGTCCCAGGACCCGAATAGCTTGACCGCTGAATTCAGCATCGACTTGAGCCCCATCTTGGCAATGCCTTTAGTATTGACGTCCTTGCCCTCGCGGGCGAGGCGCGCGACCGTCTCCAGGATGACTTCTCTCGTCCACTTTACCTGTCTAGCTTTTCTGTGGAGTATGATCTTCTTGCGCCTGTCTAGAATCTCGGACGTGGCAAAGCCGCTTCGAACCGCAAACCTGCGTAGTGCGGTAAGGGACCGGAACCTCATATCTCGTACGTTCTGTTCCGTGCATTGCCCTGTATTGCCCTCGTTTAGTATGTCTACGATATCGCTGTCCGGTTCGGCACGCGAAAGATCAATACCATAGGTCAGCTTGAGCACGGTATGAGCATCATCAGTAAGGAGCGCGCGCATGGCTTCAGCCAGGCGGTTTACTGGTATTCCGACATCTTCACTTAAAAGCTCAAGCCCGGTCTTTGCCTGCCGCAGCTTCGCGATCCCAGCCTTTCGTATTCGCAAGATACCTTGAGCGTTGTAACCTTTCACGCTGTATCCGATGCGCGCTTCAAGCAGACGTCGTGAAATCTCGTCAAAATCGCGTATGTACGACCAGCCGTAGATGCCGAAGTACAAACCAACCACAGCCTGCTCGACAGGCCTCAGGGTAAGCCAGACGGCATCGATGGACTTCCCTTCCTCCAACTCCTCCTGTTGTGGCGTTTCGGTTCTTTCCAACCGCGCGGTCCGCTGGGCCATCATGTTGGCTTTAAGCGCTTCCCACTGGGCTTTCCATCGGGTCAACTTCCGTTCTGCAGCTTCTAATCTCGCATACACCATGCCGCGTGTGAACTTTTTCTTGGTCTCGTCCGCCATGATAACGGCAATCGCTGTGATCTTCTTTACCCTGCGAGTCCTGATCCCGTATCGTAGCTGAACGGCCCGCAATTCTTCCGGAATGAGGATTTCAAAACGGCCTTCCGAGAGATCTTTTACTTCTAGGCTAAGGTCAGCAGCAAGGTGTTCCAGGCCCTCGCCTCCCTCCTCCAATCTCTGGATCGCCTCATAGCGAATCCTGGCGACGTCCTGCGGTTCTGAAAGCACGATCCCTTTCTCCTTAAACACCTCGAACATCTCCTCCTGATGCGTGGTACGCTGAACGCCGATGCCGTAGTAGTGACGAATCACCGCCTCCTCTTTCTCCTTCAGAGTAAGCAGCAGGGCATCCGTGATCTTCTCCGGTTTGATACCAAGCTCCCCCGCAAGTCGCATTCTTCCTGTCCTGCCTTCGCGAAGCTCCGCCAGCGCACGCATCTTTATCTCCCCGATATAGTACTCTCGAATCGGCTTTCCGTATGGATTTTTAATCCCGAGCGCATTCAATTCTTCCGCAATACGCCGGTGGGCACCATGGTGACGTACGCCTACTTTCTGCGTGCCGATGCCATACTCTCGCTTGAGGATCTCCCAGTCAACAGACCGGAGGCCCCATACTATCTCCTGGGTTATGGCATCTGCTGGAACGCCTACGTCATCGGCAAGAAAATCAAATCCCGTCTTCCCCGTACCCAGTCTCTTTATCGCGCGCTGTTTCAAAATCGAAATGGTACTCGCATCATAGGCACGATTGCGTGAAGGGTAGCCCAGTTTCTTACAGATATTCTCAGCGATTTCTTGATGGGTCATCTTGCCTTTCTCCCCCCCTCGCCTGACATCGAACACGGTCTCGATGATAAATCGCTCAGGAGGTGATAATGCCCAGAGGTGTGCTTCTGTAAATGGCGAGGGAATTTCTCCTATGGCCGATTCGCGCCTTAGATATTTCTGGTAGAGCGCCTCATAGTGGTCGAACGCCGCTGCCAGGGCAAGGCTATACTCATCGGTTGTGTATTCCCATGATTCTTTTTTGTGCCGCTGTAGAATCGATACGACGTGCGTGAATCGTTCGCGGCCGCGAGTTGCAGCGACATTTACCCATTGTCTCTTATACGGTGTCCCCTTGGCAGTGCTGATCCCGAAGTGCTCGAGGAAGAACATCCCCATATTCGCATCGCGCCGAACAGGAAGCCTAACGCCAAATTCATCAATGTATCGCCAGAGGATTACTTCTTCCCGCGATAGCGCAAATAAGGCCGGAAGGAGCCTCTCGGCCAGTTCATCTACCGTGAACTTCAGTATCGCCTCATCTTCGGTTGAGAGCGGCCCGGGAACTGTATCGCCGAGTACGAACTCATCGCTCTCATCGCTCCGATAATCGAGTGAAAGGACGGATCCGAGCTCGAGCGCCTGCCGGACGTACTCAGGATATTCGAGGGCTGTTCCCTCTTTTTCAATCGCCGCCATAACTTCTTCAAAGGTCGGTCCGACACCAAGCCTCTTATACAACGTATCCCTGGTTCGCGTGTATATGTAGATTTCCGCCTTGATGTGGGCCGGGATATGAATGGGATCAATGTGATCCCGTATGTAAGTCAAGAGGTTACCATCCACATGTATTTTCGCATAGGTGATAAATTTGGCGCCTCGCTGGTAATCATACATACGTATCGCCCGAAGAAGCTGAACCTGCGCCTCGTCCTCAAGCTCCTCCCGCAGCCGCTCAGGTACCCACCGTAGACCTTTTAATGCGAAACCGACGAAGCGTCGTTTTATCTGGTAGGAAAAGATATCTCCTTCAAACTTGCTTCCCTCGAGATCCTCGCCCGCGAGGCGGCGCTTCGAATACTCAATTATTCGCCCTTGAAATTCTTCATCCGAAGCAATATAAGAATGTTTCTCTTTAGCTGTTTTGTCTTCCTCCCCCCTCGCCTGCGCCGCTTGAGCCCTCGCCTTTTCTGCTTCCTGGTGGGCTTTTATCTCTTCCATGGGATCATCCAGGTCACCGAGTAAGTCTGCAGGGGGTTCTTTGGCATCTTCGGGTACACTTTCGCTTCGCTTACGCTTGCGGACCCGCCAATCTGTAACTGAGGCGGTTTCCGCTTCAGGTTGGAAAGCGTTTCCGGTTTCATGGAGTATATCTGCTTCTAGTGCGCCTTCGGCGTCAACGTTCATTTCCCTACGGAGAACTTCTACTGTTACTTCGAAGGTTGATGTACCCCTCGTAATTTCTTCAGTATATATCATTATTCTTTCGAGACCTATTTCTGCAAGTTCATGCTCCTTTAATAGGGAGCTTTCTCCACTAAGCTTACCGAAACCGAAAAATTCACCACTATATTCTATCCTTATGATTATGCCTCCTGGTCTTAATGCCCTGCATAGAGGGATATATCTCTTTCTTACAGCATCCCTTCTCTCTAAGTCTAAATAAGTCTTGCGGTCGCCTGAATCAGGATCGCGAAATGTTATATATAGAGAAAGAGGTGCATATATGAAATCCAAAGAAGCTGCTTCGCATTGACTAAGATAATCATTGTAATCTTTAACACGATGCAACGCCGCTGGGTCATCTTCTAAGAAAGGAGGATAGACGGTATCCCTTCCTATCTCGTCACCTATAGCCCTGACCCTTATGCCTTTTTCTCTTAAGAAAGTAAATAATGCCAGGGTATCAGTCTTCGGGCCAAGTTCTAAACCGCATAAGCCCTTCATATTTTCAAGTGAGCCATATTCCCTTAAAAGTTCTCTTACTATAGGCCTGAAATAATGAAGATCTGCTTTACTGCGTCTATCTGGGCGGTCATAATAACGCGCCCTCTCAGCTCTGTCCGCAGATATTATCCTATCTAATTCCGCAGGCGTCGGTGCACTCAGGGATGGTCCACTTGGTACCACCACAGCATCGCCTTCCTCCGCCTTCGCCTGCGCCGCTTTTTCGTCCCTATCATCAGTTGCAGCCGGCTCTTTTTCGTCCGCTTCGCCTGTAGGCGCCTCGGCTTCTACATCCGGTTCGGCAGCGGCATCTGGCATCAACTCGGTAGATGAGATTATAGCTTGCCATCTATCGGCCTGTGCCATAGAGAAAATTTTCTCTGGTTTATTCAATTCAAGGAAACAGACATCTTCTGAAAGATTATTCTGTATGATAGGCAAGCGACAAAGTTCACGAATAGCTTTCCTCGTGCCAAGGAAAAGCACGGGTCTCCGTTGAAGGGCCTCATCTAAAATCTCCGGTTTGGCCAGACACTCAGATACATCAGCAAAGGCCTCAAACCGTATTCCTTTTTTAAGTTCGTATTGAAAAGCTGCTTGTGCCAAATCATATGAGAATTTATCTACACCCCTTCTTATTCTGACTCTGAGAGTAGTGCTCTTAAGTATAAGGCCCTCTATCCATTTATTCAATCTACGCACTCGCCACGCTTTTAGTAAATCTAGCCCAAGGACGCTACGTATTGGTCCGAAGATAATACCGGCATAAGGAACAACGGTGTATGAATAAAACTGATAAGGGATTGACATCGGCTT
This sequence comes from Candidatus Omnitrophota bacterium, assembly GCA_013202745.1. Classification (GTDB taxonomy): domain Bacteria; phylum Omnitrophota; class Gorgyraeia; order JABMRJ01; family JABMRJ01; genus JABMRJ01. The sequence goes on along the minus strand of JABMRJ010000178.1, from coordinate 6,693 downwards.
CTTCTTTATGGCGGCCTTCATATAATAATAGAATATCGTAAGCGCACGCGCTGCGCCTCCGGCAATGCTCATGCTTATCAAGGTCAAAAATCCCTGCCAAATATAACCCCTGCTTATCAGCAAAAAGCTCTCTGTATAAATAATAGGTTTAAAATAGGTAACGGCGAGCTCTATAACATAAAACCCTAAGAATATTCTTTTATATGAAGGCCTCTCTTCTTCTGGAGCGCTTCTTATGATGAAATCGAATAGTTTCACCGGTCCTTTTGTAAAATAAGATGCAGTCAATGCAAGCAGGAACATAATGGGCATTAATATATACTTAAGGAAGGGAATATCTGTAGAATATTCATATAGCCTGCCAAAGAAGTCCTTAAAGGAATGAGAACCTATTTTAACCGATGCCTCTTTATTCTCATGCCTGTAGAGAGAACGAAATCTGAACTCCAAAAATCTTTCAGGCCTGAACAAATCAAGGCTTATCCTTAATTTCTTTGAATAAGGGCTATACTCAGAGATTCTTCCAGGGATACTCCCTGGTTCTGCCACCAATACCTCACCCACATTTGTGCCCTTGAAGTATTCAGGATGTTTTTTAACATAATCATCTACCCAGTCCTGAGCATCAGCCAAAGACATATCCGATGTTCTCTTAAAGAATCTACCTTCAACAAACAAATCGTAGAGGATGGGATATCCAAATATAAAGACAAAAATGGCTGTGGTCCACGATAAAGGTAAACCTTGCTTAACTACCAAATAAAATCCAAAAGCAAATGCAAAAAGTATCCTTGATATAATTGTATTTTTCTTAAGTAACATCTTGGTTGCTAAACTATGCCCATCTCCATCCGGGCCGCGGTCTGAATCCCTATCTCGAAACCTCGTTATCCCCCCTTCAGCGGTCGGTTCGGCAGCGGGCAGCATAGTTTCGACAGAAACAATCGGCACTATAGCGATCTCTTCCCAAACACGCACATCAACCTCGGCTCTATTCCATCTGTGGCCATCTACACGTATTACAAAATCTTCACTATATTTATCTTTGCTAGGGATCCTATTCCTTAACTGAGGAAATTGTTGAATTAACCTTTCTATAATTCTCTCTGGGGTATCTGGACTAAACTCGATAACAGACTCTCCATTGGTTAGCTTGCTTAATTGCGGTGGCAGCATAACCTTTACTGTATGGCTTGCTTCCGGTTCAATCCTGGGGCGTACATTCGTTGTGACCGCCGTTAAGTAATATTGCCTAAATCTTGTTTCATCTGGGCCTATCACCACCCACCGCCGTCCCCGAAACGCCTCTATAGATCTTACAAGAGGATTTCCTTCAACAACAATATCTATCATCCAACCGTCTTTTGTCTCAACCCAATAATGTACAAAAGATTCTCCTTCAGGTTTCCTAATATATGCCACCCTCACATATGACCCAATTTTATAGCGCTCTTTAAGAAGGCGTTTTAAATAAAAGGCGAGATTAAAACATGCGCTGCCGTTTTCTGTATTATCCCAAATTTCTTCGGCCGCATTTTCTAATCTTTCTCTATAACGTCTTGTCTTTTCATTCTCTTGGGCTTTCCTTGCAATCTCATCGGTAATTCTTTTTGTTTTGAGGTCTTCTTCATCCGGCTCGGCAGCGGATAGGCGGATGATGAAGGCGTTGTCTTTGTTGACACCTTCCACAACCTCCGCGCATACTTCAGCACATTCCGGCTTAGCAGCTGCCAATTCCGCCAGTGCGCGGCCGATCTCTTTTTCAGTGAAGTCGTCCGCCTTTATTGATTCAGCGATCTGCCCTATTATGCCAAGCTGGTCTTCCGTTCCCTCAATATACTCTCTGCGTTTGGCCGCATCCTCAATAGTCGCGGCATACTCGACAAATGAGAGGATAAGCGGTATGCCGATCTGGCCGGACTGCGGGGTGGTATCTTCTGGATTTATCTCAGATTCCGCTTCCGGAAGACTCGCAGGCGGTCCCTCGTCATGCACGCCTCGGGGGTGTACATCTTTGGGTCTTTGCGAAGGGGTGGCCGGCCTATCGGGGGGCGTTTGCGCAGAAGGACGGTCGTGCTCATCTTGAAGGATATCATCGCCGATGAAAGGCAGGTGGTTGATTAAGAAGCGTATGAAGAATGTCGCCATTGCAAGGTAAATGCCAATATCAACGAGACTGAAACAGCCTATTGATGAATCGAAGTATTCGGTGACTTCGACGGCAAGGCCAAAGAGGGCACCTATAAACGCCATACTCTTCATGTTTTCTCTGGCATGTGCAATCATCTCTGGATCGCGCATGGATGGAATCAGCAGAGAAGAAACATAGTAGAGCAGATACCAATAGCCCACAAAGACAGGGATTACCAATACGTCATTGACATAGAATTGGTTTATCTTCTGGAGCCAACCAAAATCTTCTATACACTTCTCCAGGCCAAACGGCAAGGGACGCCGGTGGTGTAGGAAAAACCACCACAGCCTCCACCCGGTAAAGATTACCAAGGTCAATGATGCAGAAAGAGCAGCACCATGTTTGGCAACCTTCCACCAGAATTTCTCCCTCTTGCTGGGGGTGCCCTTCTTATCAATCTCAGATTCCGCCTCCGGAAGGTCCATGTCGGGTGCTGTGAAATCGGTTTCGGGTTTATCTTCATCAACGGCCTTCCCAGAAGTTCCTTCGCGTGCATAGACGTCGGCGTTGGCTATTGCGATAGAGGCGAAGATATTGTATATTTCGTCATCCAGATTGGATAAATGATATAAGCGGCCTCTTTTCTTAAACTCATCCCATATAGCTTGACCTACCGCCTCTCTATCTTTGCTGGCGGCTTCTCTTTGTGCCTGGGCTAAAATCTGCCGCATATCTTTATGTTTCGCGATCTCATATACAGCGGTTCTCTGCATCTTCTTTGCCGCCTCTATAGTATCTTCATCTGCTTTGAGTTCCGTCAAGAAATCTATCAGGCGCTGTATCTCATTTAGATTATCCATAAGATAATCAAGATCGCATGCCCCTACTATAACCGCCCGCTCAATGCGCTCGGTAAGGACCTTTAACTCTTCCAGTAAAGGCGGTATCACTGCTTCTTCTGCCTTCTTTAATTCCGCTTCTGCCTCTTCGATGGCATCCAAAGAGAGACTACTCGCTTCTATAAGTCTTGAAGTGGGGGTTCTCTTTGCCATTTCAATCATTGTATTGACAGAAGGAAGTGCTCCTCTTTTTCCCTCATCATCTTCTTCTTTATAAAGCAGCTCTCTCACATATCTAACCAGACCGATAATAAATCTCATTTCTCTTTTTTCCCGCACAAAGCGTGCAATCCGCATAGCATAAAATCTTGCCTTTTTGGCCATAACAATTGCCGTTGCGCCAGAAGACCTCCGTGCATCTTCTGCTTCCCGCCACGCCGCCTCTTCCGCCTCCGGGAGGTCCATGTCAAGGGCGCTGGGTTTTGGCCTTTCCTCATCAAGTCCGGCCAGCCTATTAACAGCATCTATGGTCTCTTCTAATTCCTGTATTTTGTCTCCTTCTGTCTCATCCTTTAAATGGTGTTTTAGAATATCGGTTATCGCGGCTGCTATAGAAGGCAGGAGCTGATCCCGTCTGGTAGAAATTGCCTCATCTTTTATAATTACGAAATCTTTAAACTCTCTTATTAAATCTTTAAGCAATCTCTCCCTTGCCAGAAGATATATGATCCTTATCTGGATCGTAAAGGGGAGGGTCCCTATCTGCCGGCCTTTCATCTTATCGATATTTTCTATCTGTCTTAATCTCCTTATGCCCGATCTGTAATAGCGGATAGCCTCTTTTCTCATCTCGCGAATATCATAAAAGCAGCCCAGCTTTGTATATAATAGGGCCAGATCATTGAGGTAAAATCTTAAATCAACATACGTAAATTTTGCTTTTATTTGGAGGAGATTAAATTTTCTCTTTTTCACCGTTATTTCTCTCTTTAATTCGCCTATCCTATCTTGTATCATAGCTTCGGTGAAGCCGTCGGCATAGCCTTTGATAATCCCTTCTATTTCGGGATAGATACCAAAGGGATCATCCTCCACGGCCTTTGCGTGGATCTCTTCCTCCATCTCGGGAGAAACCTCTCCTCCCCCTTCAAGAATACGGGAATGTTCAAGAATCTCCTGCTGGTCATGATTCAAGATTCCGGCCAGGATCCTTAATTCATCCAGATCCTCCAAAAACTTCTTTGGGACGTAAATCACGTTTCTCTCTACTCCTATATGGGTCAGTTGATAGAAGATCTCGCCTGTCATGTCCTTGCCGTAAAGCAAGAGGTGGCTCGGTACATCGACCTCTATTATAGTCGTCTCTTCCTTAAGCACCCTTACTCTTTCAGCCATTACAGGATCGGTTCCGCCTAATGCCTCCAGCATCTCGATGACCCTTGATATCTTTTCAGCATTTTCAGAATCAAGGTCTTTAGATAACGGCTCCTCCCAAGGTCTGGTTTTATAGACACTGCCCTTCTTAATTATCTTCTTGGGAAATGCCTCGATAATAAGGTTTGCCTGCTGATGGCGTCTCAATACACCTTCGCCGAATGAGGAGTTGGGGCTAGCGCCTTGTACCCCTAAAAGGCTATTTTCCAGGAGGTGCCAAAGCACCTTATCCTCAGGGATACTTGGTCTGCACATAAGGTTTACTTGATGTATTATGGCCATTTTCACGAGCTCTCTCACCACAAGTCTTTTATCTTCGGGGATATCATAACGGTGCAAGGGTCTGGCTTCACCCTTTTTGCCAACCTGATATCGAATGTCAGTTATAGCGTTAATCATCGTCTTCGTATAATTTGAGTCTGGACCAATCATCATATCCGAGAATCTATAGTGATAGGGCCTTCCTTCAACCGGAACGAATATCCCGAGCGCTTTCAATACCTCAAACTCGCTATCGACTGTTCTGCGAACATATGGTCTTTTTTCAGCCACTTCGGCAGCAGTGATGCCTTTCTCTTTGTCCAGAGCTTTTTGGAATAACTCGGTATTATCTTTATCTTTCAGCATTTCAAGAAGTTGAGCTGGGGAGCCTTTTGTTTTTTTTCCTACGTTGGTGATTTTAGCCGCAATCCCATAAACTTCTGGTTTCAGAGCATCTGATAAATCTATACTTACTTTTGTCCACTTATCAAGTTTACTACGGATTTTTATTTTGCCGCCTAATTTATGAATTCTCTCTTTAGCACGCCACAAAGCCATACCTGTGCCACGGTATGTTTTTGTGACATTAGATGCTCTAAAATATTTTCCTGGAATAGAAGATACTTCATCTGGCGGAATGCCTATCCCTTGATCCACGACCTCTATATGTAAACCAACACCAAAAGGCTTAATTATTAGAATAATGGATCTATTTTTACCATATTTTCCAGCATTTTGCAGTAAATCAAAAACTACCATGCTTACTGTTTTGAATACTTCGACAGATGATAATTTAGAAGTAGTATTATCGCCTGGCGGTAGCAAAATAATTAATCTCTCTTTTAAAAAATCAGGTCGTGCAAAGCCAAATATCATATCAACAAGGGATCTTCTATTTTTTTTGTACGACACTACGGAACCTGCTTTATTATAGATACCCTTATTCCCCAGACGCCATGTAGATAACCCGTGCTTTAATGCATCATTTACCGCTTTTTTAGCCGCTGGGCAAAATTCTTGTGGATTTAGGGGACGTTTCGCTTCGCTTCGCTCGCGGAACCTACTAAAGAAGAAATTCACAAGAGTCTGAGGTACTTCGCCTTCTTTTTTCTTCCGGGCCGCTTCCGCCTCCCGCCAAGCAGCCTCTTCCGCCTCCGGAAGGTCCATGTCGAGGGCGTTGGGGTTTAGCACCCCCCTTTCTCTTCTTTCCCTTCTCAACTCTTCTTTTAAGCCTTTAGACGCCGCTTCATATATGCTATCCATCCTAGTCCTAAGTGGGCCTTTGTAATCTATGCTTTGGGCCAATTCATCAAATCTCTCGAGTGCATCGAACACATCGGCATATTCTTCTTTACTTAGGCTTTTCTTTGCTTCCTTTACTAACATTCTTAACGCAGGTAATCCTTTAAGCTCTTCTATCAAATCCAGTATCGCCGTATCTCCTTTGTGTATCGTGGTCAGGAATCTCTCTAGAAAGGCCTCGAATTCTTCTTTTGCGCTGTATCTGTGTAAAAGTCTTAATAGATACAGACGGAGCTCTTTGTTCTTTCTCCGGGTAGCCATCAATAACTTAAATAATTTTTCTGAAAGGGCCTTCTTGTCAAAATTAGCCCTTCGCAATATCGAAACCATAGCCCCGATCTCTTCTATTAAATCTTCGTCAGGGACCCTTTCCTCTATCTTAGGCCCGATTTCATCCAGTATCTTACCTGCCTTTTTCGGGCTTATCTTATAGACGCTCTTAAATAATTTCAATCCCTCCTCGCTTAACCGTTTTTCGCCGGTATGGTCAACCAAAACCGGGATCCAGACCTCTTCCATCCTATATTCGTATAAACCGTCTCTTGTTTTTCTCTTTTTACAGCGGGAAAGCGCGGCATCAATTTTACCCGCATCTTCGACACCTACCCTCTCGGCAATCTCAGCCGCCGGATAGACCTTGCCCTTCTTCAAGGCCTCCCAATACGGCTCTCTCGTTCTGTATAACCCTTTAATCGAGCTACCCTTTATAAGGACATGTTTCAG
>JABMRJ010000177.1 GCA_013202745.1 Candidatus Omnitrophota bacterium | reverse complement strand
GTTGTAAAGATATCCCATGTAAAAAAGGCGGAAGACCATATCTATAGCGAGAAGCATGCGTGTGTACACTGCGGTATAAGTTTTGAAGAGCTGAGCCCCCGCGCATTTTCATTCAATTCACCATACGGAGCATGTTCGAAGTGCGGCGGGTTGGGCAATAAGATGGAGATAGACACAGACTTGATAATCCCCGACAAATCGAGGCCGCTCATAACGGCGGTACAACCCTGGAGAAGAGGCGGCAGGGGCATAGTACTTTATTATAGAAGGCTCTTAAGGTCACTTGCCAGAGATTATGATTTTGATGTAGATACACCGTATCGCCAGCTCGATAAGGGAATCAAGAAAATAGTGCTTTACGGCAACGAGGATCACGGGGGATGGTTTGAAGGTATAATACATAATCTCGAGAGGAGATTCCAGGAGACGGAGAGCGAATTCGTAAAGACAGAGATAAATAAATATATGAGTGTGCTGCCGTGTGTAGAATGCCATGGCGCAAGGCTTAAGAAGGAGAGTCTTGCTGTTACTATACAGGATAAGAATATTATAGAGGCATGCGCTATCTCTATTAAAAAAGCGATGGAGTTTTTTGATAATCTCAATCTATCAAGAGAGGAGAAACTTATATCGCACCAGGTCTTAAAAGAGATAAAGCAGAGGCTCCATTTTATGGTAAACGTAGGCCTCGATTATCTTACTCTCGACAGGGCATCAAGCACGCTCTCCGGGGGTGAGGCCCAGAGGATAAGGCTTGCTACACAGATAGGCGCAGGGCTTATGGGGGTCTTATACATCCTCGATGAGCCGAGCATAGGATTGCACCAGAAGGATAATGCAAAGCTATTAGATACATTGCAGGCCTTAAAGGATCTCGGAAATACCCTCATAGTGGTTGAGCATGATGAAGCGACTATAAGGAGGGCAGACCATATCGTCGATCTCGGACCCGGCGCAGGGGAGCATGGCGGAAGGATCGTGGCGAACGGCACCCTCGACGATATACTCGCAAGTAAGGAGTCTCTTACGGGCAAGTATCTCCTCGGCAAATTAAAGATCCCTGTGCCAAAACAGAGAAGGACGCCTTCCAGAGGTAAATATCTGAAGATTTTTGGCGCGGGTGAACACAATCTTAAAGAGATAGATGTAGAGATACCTTTAGGGCTCTTTGTCTGTGTTACAGGTGTCTCAGGTTCAGGCAAGAGCACCCTCATAGACGAGATACTCTACCGCGCCCTGGCAAAGAAGTTCTACAAATCAAAAGAGAGGCCGGGAAAGCATAAACGCATAACCGGCATTGAGAATATCGATAAGGTCATAGTGATAGACCAGTCACCGATAGGCAGGACGCCGCGCAGCAATCCCGCTACCTACACGGGCGCATATAGCCCCATAAGGGAGCTCTTCTGTAAACTCCCCGAGGCTAAGATCCGCGGATATAAGCCGGGCAGGTTCAGCTTTAACGTCAAGGGCGGAAGGTGCGAGGCCTGTACGGGTGATGGGACGAAAAAGATAGAGATGCACTTTCTTCCGGACGTATATGTAGAGTGTGAAGTCTGCAAGGGCAGGAGATTTAACGAAGGGACTCTTCAGGTAAAGTACAAGGGAAAGTCTATATCCGATCTCCTGGATATGAGTGTAAATGAAGCCCTCAACCTCTTTTCTAATATACCTCCCATAAAGAGTAAGCTCCAGACTCTCTGTGATGTAGGACTGGGTTATATAAAGCTCGGCCAATCCGCTACCACTATATCCGGAGGGGAGGCGCAAAGGGTAAAATTGTCTTCCGAACTCTCAAAGAGGGCTACCGGCAATACCCTCTATATTCTCGATGAGCCGACAACGGGCCTCCATTTTGCCGATATAGATAAACTTTTATCGGTGCTCCAGAGGCTGGTGAATTCCGGAAATTCTGTCCTTGTAATAGAACACAACCTCGATGTCATTAAGACAGCAGACCATATAATTGATCTGGGGCCGGAAGGCGGCGATGATGGCGGAAGGGTAGTCGCCGCAGGCATGCCTGAGGAGATTATAAAGGTAAATGCCTCTTATACCGGAAAATACCTCAAAAAGACCCTATAGAAACTAATTTAATTATTTATTTGCCTATATAGCTGCTAAAAGGTATAATATAATATTATAATATCCTACTATACTACATATATAATGTATTAGGAGCAATAAGTATGTGGATCTGGTTCCAAAAGGGCGGCGTAATAATGTACCTTATTCTTTTCTCCTCTATAGTGGCCCTTGCCATATTTATAGAGAGGATGTGGCAGCTTTATTGCGCAAAGATCAATACGGCCAATTTTATGGCCGATATAAGTAAGACTATAAGAGAAAATAGGATAAAAGAGGCCGTAGATATATGCAGCCGTACAGGCGGCCCGGTAGCCAACATACTGAAGGCCGGCATACTGAAACATGACAGGTCCAGGGCAGAGATACGTGAAACCATAGAGGATGCCGGCATACATGAAGTACCGGAACTTGAAAAGAATATAGGAGTCTTGGCAACGATAGCGCATATTTCACCGCTACTCGGTCTTCTGGGGACTGTCCTTGGGATGGTTAAGGCCTTTCAGGTAATACAGGAGAAGGCCGTTGCCTTCAACCCTGTGAATCCGGGCGACCTGGCGGGTGGAATATGGGAAGCGCTCATAACTACCGTTGCAGGATTGGCAGTGGCCATTCCTACATTTGTAGCATATAATTTTCTGGTGAGCCGTGTAGAGACAATAGTCCTCGACATGGAGAGGAGCTCTACAGAATTGATCAATATATTATCGCAAAGGCAGGGGTGATCTCTTGAGGTTTAAGCGTCACGTAGAGCTTAAGAAGGGGCAGCTGGACATAGCACCGTTGATAGACGTCGTATTTCTGCTTCTCATCTTCTTCATGCTTACGTCAAGTTTTATGGCACAGAAGGGGATAAAGGTCAATCTGCCGAATGCAGTAAGCAGCGAGCCGATCATCAGCAAGAATTTGATTATATATGTGACCGCTAAGAATGAGTTATTAGTCGGTGATGAGACCCTCAGTTTTGACAAGCTCGATTCACGGATAGCGGAGGCTGCGAGGGCTAAAAAACATATTTTAATCAAGGCAGACAAGAAGGCATCAATGGGCAAAGTGGTTGCCATATGGGATTTATGCCGTGATGCCGGCATCTCTAATATAAATATAGCTACCGGGCGCAAGTAAGGGGGTGGATGCACATGATTACTAAGTTGGGTATTATAGCAGGAGAGATATGGCATCTTCTAGAAAATAAGGAGAAGGTTACACTGGACGATATAATAAAAGAGTTGGATAGCCCGAGAGACATCGTCCTAATGAGCATGGGGTGGTTGGCACGCGAAGGGCATATAGTCCTTGAAGGCGATACGCCCAACCACGTTGTATCTTTGAGGAAAAAATAATAGCAAATGGAGGGCAGAAAAATGGATAAGAAATTACGTCAGGAGGAGAAACTCCCCATAGTGCCGCCGCTTAAGGTCCTGGGGCACAGGACTATAAACAAGAGATTCGGCTGGTGGTCGGCAGTCGTTATGGTGGAATCATGGGGGCGCAAGCAGGTCTGTCTGTATCTCTGGCAGAAAAAGGGTGACAGATGGGCCAGAAAGCAGAAGTTTGCGATCCACAATCAAGAGGATTGGGGATTGATAACGGATGCCGTTGAATCCATGATATCGGAGCTCACCTAATTTAGTAAACATAAACACGTAGAGGGATCAATCCTGTGCGGCAGGTCTCTAGACTGCCCGCATGTCTATATATGTCCTCTCCTAAGATAGTATATTCCAAGAATTACTATGTAGATATAGGTCAGCATGTCTTTCCTACTATAAAGTACCGCCTTATCCACAAAAAACTTATTGAAGAAGACGGTTTTAAAGAGACCGATTTTATCGAACCCAATCCTGCCACAGACGCGGATATCCTCCTGGTCCATACAAGAGAGTATCTCGATAAGCTCAAAGACGGTACCCTCACACAATCCGAGATAATGACTCTTGAACTCCCTTATTCCGAAGAGCTTGTAAGGGCATCCTATCTATGCGCAGGTGGCACTATAGAAGCGGCCAGGGTAGCGCTGAGAGAAGGTGTAGGGATACATGTGGGCGGAGGATTCCACCATGCCTTTCATGACCACGGCGAGGGATTCTGCGTATTAAATGACATAGGGATAGGCATAAGAAAGATGCAGGAGCTTGAGAAAATAAATAAGGCATTCGTTATAGATTGCGACCTTCACCAGGGTAATGGCACAGCCGCTATATTTAAGGATGACGATAGCGTATTTACTTTTTCCATGCACCAGGAGAGTAACTACCCTTTCTTTAAGCCGAAGAGCAGCATGGATCTCGGCCTAAGGGATAGGATAAAAGATGATGAATACCTGGGCCACTTAAGGAAGAACGTCCCAGAAATAATAAGCAGATTTAAGCCGGAACTTATCGTTTATGTAGCCGGGGCAGACCCCTACAAGGAAGATATACTCGGTAATCTCTCGTTATCGATAGACGGTTTAAAGAAGCGCGATAGAATAGTCTTTGAATACGCTAAGAATTACGGCATTCCTATCGTAAGTGTACTTGCGGGCGGGTATGCCATGGACTATAATGATACCGTAAAGATCCATTATAATACAGTTATGACAGGTCTCGGGAGGGAATGATGAAGATCATAAAAGCTACACTTTCAATCCTGTTTGTCTTTCTATTTTTAAGTAACTCTATCATTTATGCGGAGGACCAGATGGAAAAAGGAATAGTAAAGCTGCCAAAGCCTATCCTTAAAGGTACAGTATCCGTCGAAGAGACGATAGAAAAGAGAAGGTCTGTAAGGCGATATTCCAAAAAGGATATAACTCTAAAAGAGGTGTCACAACTTTTATGGGCTGCACAGGGTATTACCGGAGGAAGCGGTCTTAGGGCAGCGCCGTCAGCAGGAGCAACCTACCCGCTTGAAGTATACGTAGTAAAAAAAGACGGCATCTTCCATTACAGCCCTCAAGATCATGGACTCAGACTCATAGTGCAGGGTGATAAAAGGGAAAAGCTTAAAGATGCATGCTGGGGACAGGGCTTTGTTGCACAGGCACCCCTTGACATAGTAATCTCTGCAGTATATGATAGGGTGACATCAAGATACGGCGAGAGAGGAATAAGATATACAGATATAGAAGTCGGCCATGCAGCAGAAAATGTTCACCTGCAGGCTGTGGCCCTTGGGCTAGATTCGGTGCCCGTAGGCGCATTTAAAGATGATGAGGTCTCAACTCTGCTCGGTCTTTCAAAAGAAGAGAAACCCATTTATATTATACCGGTGGGGTATGGGGAGTAAATTTTCCCACGTTTGCTCCGCAAAATTTTAGGGGCTGTAGTATAGCGGGAATACGCGTCGTTCGCAACGACGAGTCGGGGGTTCAATTCCCCCCAGCTCCACCAGTTTTGAGGATTAGGGACATGAAGAGACTTATAGTTTTGATATCAGTTCTACTCATTACTTCAATCGTATCCGCAGAAGAGTTAAAGAAGGCGGATCTGGCGGGGACATGGTATCCCTCGTCGGAAGGACAGCTTACCTCTATGCTCCAGGGTTATCTCGATGGCGCAGAGCTTAAAACGATCCCGCCCAACATCATCGCAATCATAGTCCCGCACGCAGGCTACATCTACTCAGGCCCTGTAGCGGCTTACGCGTATAAAGCCGTAGCCGGTCTCGATATCGATACCATTATCCTCATAGGTTTTTGCCATAGAAAATATTATAATGCCATATCGGTTTACGATAGAGGCAGTTTCGAGACCCCGCTCGGACCACTTGAGGTAGATAGTAAGTTTGCCAGAGACTTGGTGATGAGCGATGACAAGTTTTATTATAACCCAGAGGCCTTTAAAGGAGAAAACTCCATCGAATTGCAGCTGCCATTCATGAAATATATCTTTAAGGATAAGGATGTAAAGATAGTCCCCATAGCAATGGGTGTGCAGTCAAAAGAAAATATAGATATCCTCGCCGATAAATTATATGAGGCATTAAAAGATAGAGAAAGATTCTTAATCGTCGCAAGCACCGACATGTCCCATTACCATCCATATAATGAAGCAAATACCATCGACTCACTCGCAATAAAGACCATAAAAGAGTATGACCATGAGGCATTGTTTAATAAGACATCACTGGGAAAGTGTGAACTATGCGGCATAGGTACTGTAATGGCAGCGATGATAGTTTCAGAAAAACTCGGCGCAGATAAGATAGATATATTAAAATACGCAAACTCCGGAGATACCGTCGGTAGAAAAGATAATGTAGTAGGGTACTTAAGCGCAGCTATCTATAAAACGGATAGCAGCGAAAACGATGCTGGTAAAGAAGAAGATGAGGTGAATGGCATGTTAAATGATGCGCAGAAAAAACGGTTACTCCAGATAGCCAGGGAGACTATCGATACATTCATAAAGACCCGCAAGAAATTAGAATTTAAGGAAGATGACGAGATCTTAAATAAAGAACTGGGTGCATTTGTAACTATCCACAAGAAGGGTGAGCTTCGCGGCTGTATCGGCAATATAGTGGGGAGGGGCCCGTTATATCTAACTATCAGGGATATGGCCATAGAATCTTCTACAGGCGACCCGAGATTCTCACCAGTGTCGAAGGATGAACTAAAAGATATCGATATCGAGATCTCGGTCCTTTCAGAGCTTGAAAAGATTGATGACCCTGAAAGAATAGAATTGGGCAAACACGGGGTCCTTGTAAGGAGTGGCTTCAGAAGCGGTGTCTTTTTGCCCCAGGTAGCAACTGAGACAGGATGGTCAAAAGAAGAGTTTATGTCGAATCTCTGTGCCCATAAAGCAGGATTACCTCCAGATGCCTGGAAGACAGGCAATGCAGACATATACATATATTCAGCAGAGGTATTTGGAGAGAAGACTGACCTCTTTCCCTTTCTAATAGACTAACCCAAAGACACCCCTACTGTAGCAAAAATACAATATTTTCGCAATATTTTAATATTTTATCTCAATACACCTCTGGCTTTCACGTGTATCAAAG
>JABMRJ010000176.1 GCA_013202745.1 Candidatus Omnitrophota bacterium | reverse complement strand
TTATAATGGTGCATCATCCGCCTCATCTTGCGATCTTGACGGAGACGGTGACCTGGATATACTGGCGTCCGCCAATATAGCCGGCGATGTTGCATGGTGGGCCAATGATGCCAATCTCGTCTCGGGCAATATAGGCTTCAGCAATAAATACTCAGTGAGCGACTCTTACGACGGGGCCGTCTTCGTTGGATCTATAGATCTCGATAGAGACGGAGATTACGATATACTGGGAAACGGCCGGCTCGCTGATGATGTTACGTGGTGGGAGAGCGACTCAACGCCTTCTGACGGGGGATGGACAATACACGCGATCGATAGCAACTTTGACGGAAGTTATGCCGCGGCATTTGCAGATCTTGACATCGATGGAGACATAGACGTTGTGGCCGCTGCATATAATGCCGATGAGATAGCATGGTATGAGAATAACGGCTCTGAAACATTTACCAAGAGGTCTGTTGCAACCGATTTTAACGGCGCAAATTCTGTATTCATAATCGACCTTGATGGAGACGGCGACCTGGATATCGCGGCAACGGCAGGCATAGATGACGATCTTACATGGTGGGCAAACGACTCTACCCCTTCAGACGGCGGATGGACGATGAGCACCATCGATGGAGACCTTAATGGGGCAAACAGCGTATTCTGCGTAGATGTGGATAAAGACGGCGATATCGATATCCTTGCCACTGCTGACGTCGGGGATGATGTTGCATGGTGGGAGAACAATGGTTCAGAGAGCTTCACAAAGAGAAAGATAGAAGATAGCTTTAACGGTGCGGCATCAATAAGCGCTGTAGATCTTGATGCTGACGGTGATATGGATGTGCTCGCCTGCGCCTCTAATTCAAATAAACTCACCTGGTGGGCAAGTGACGGCACACCGGCTGATGGTGGCTGGACAGAATATACAATAGACGAAAACGTTACCGATGCAAGCATCCTCCATCCCGTAGATCTTGACCGGGACGGCGACACCGATATCCTGGCTGCTGAAAAATCGGGCGACGAGGTTTTATGGATGGAGAATGATGGCACACCGCTAGACGGCGGATGGATAAAGCATAGGATAGACACAGGCTTTGATGGTGCATCTTCCCTATTTCCTATAGACCTGGATCGGGATGGCGATATAGATCTCCTGGGAGCTGCTGGGGAAGGTGACGATATTACCTGGTGGGAGAATGGCGGCGCTTCTGCTGCGGGCGATTCCGTTGCAACAGAAGCGGGTGCGACGGCCAATATCAATGTAGACTTCACTACCCTAACCGCACCTTCGCACCAAATGTCGCTGGGCCAATCCGCAGAGTCTAACGTCGGTGATACCACCACAGAAGAGGCCGAACAGGAGATCGATGTCAGGTGTTTTATCGCCACTGCGGCCTTCGGTACGCCGCAGTCATACGAGGTAATGAGGCTGCGCAGGTTTAGAGACAGATATCTTGCCGCAACCCCTGCAGGCAGGGGAATAATAAAGGCGTATTACACCGTAAGCCCGCCTGTAGCTGATATAATATCTAAGAATTGGGTGCTTAAAAACCTAGTGAGGTTCATCTTAAAATCAATACTATGTATAATAAACTGATAAGGAATCTCGTTATAGCTTTATTTATGGCGGCGTTGGCTCTGTGCATATTCTGTAGAGGCGCGCAGAGCGAGGCTGATGAATATACTGTTGGGGTCGTTGAGATAGTGCCGCCGGAAAAATATGTCGTAATAGAGGATAGAAAGAACGATAAAAAAATGCTCTTTAAGAAAGATGACTACGGAGAACTGGATGATAAGGATTTTAAATTTGTCGAGACAGTTCTGCTTAAGGGCATCGAATACAGATACCGCCTGATACCGGGAGATATTGAGCTAAAGACCGAAGAGTTCGAACTTATAGATATAGATGAAGGTAAGGCCGTTCTCAAGCGGGATTACATAGACAGCCCAGCAGAAATCCAGGAAGAGATGATTGTCGAAGAAGAAACAGCGCAGATGCCGGAAGAGCTCGAGGTGCTGCAAGAGGAAGAAGTCTCAAAGGCGATAACGGCAAAGAGGCTTGCATCAGAACTATTTTTTAAAATAGAATCTACAAAGATGGCTGAACATGAGTGGGAGATAGCCCTCTCTACAATATTGGATGCCGCTGAGAATTTCGGATATGTGCTGGGGCTGGTCACCAAGAAACTGACAGATTTAATCGAGCCCGAGAAGAGTACGAGCATCTATTTCAAGACATCTATCGGCAAGGTAGTCCTGGGACCTTCCGGGCTGCTTGTAGACTCTCTAAACTCAAGATTGAAGACAAATTTCGGCATCGAGGATGATGACATCATACAGAGCGCAAATGGAAAGGGCCTTACTACTATCCAGGATATATCTTCACTCTTTTCAGGAATGGATATATCGTCGCCCAAGACTATAACATTGAAGATCTTAAGGGACGAGGAAAAACTCACGCAAGTTTATTATCTAAAATAAACGACCAGTTCCCGTATCATTTCTTACCTGCAGGTGTACCCCATATCCTCATCTCGCTATAGACATTCTCTACCTCTTCGTAGCTCTTGACCCTTTTGCGCTCAAGGTAGACAATTATGCCGTCTGTTGGGTGAGGGGTATTCTCTTTAACATATATCCACACCTCTACCTTTCCCCTCAGCTCCCTCTTTGACGGATGCCCCCAGTGTTCTATGAGAATATTCTCTTTCATGCCCGCTTCTATACCCTCAAGCTCCCAGACCGGTGCGTCCTCACAATAACCCGGCGGGCATGATATAAGATATAATGCGATAAAGAGAAACGATACAAATTTCCGCATCAATCCTTCTTCTCTGTAAACTTGCCTGTCTTGGCATCAAACTGATACTTCCCTGCGCGCAGTTTTTCAGGATCGAGCTTGTACTGATCACTGAAGAGTGCCTGCATCTGCGTAAGCTTCCCGCCCTCTTCATTTAAGATCTGCTGCAGTACGGCAACGCGCAGCTCCTGATTGCGCATAGCATTTACATTTGCAGCCAGAAGATTCTTGGTCTCTTCACCTGTTATTTTAGGAGTTGCGGCAGCTGGCTCCGCTTTGTCTTGCTCCCAGGGCTTCTTTGAATAAGCCGGCACTGCACAAACAGTAAACAACAATAGAACTACAACAAATATTAATATACCCCTGCCCCTTAGCATCTTAACCCCCTTTTTATATAGTTTGGCATATTTTTCCTATTTTGTCCAATCCCATGAAATAATTTTACTTATCCCTGTTCGATATCAGGTAGATCTCGTTCTTAATCAAGTGCTTTAGTCCGTCAGAGTCACCCCTTATGATAGCCCTCACAACCGGCTGTATCCCGGTATACTGATTTGGCTTTTTCCAATACCACGCTTTATCTAATATGTATGTGCGCCCCTTTAGGTTTTTGGGGATATACACCTCGTAATCATCACGTATTATCAGGCAAAATACCCTCTCGTCGCGCTCCAGAAACTCCGAGAGAAGCCCTCTCGATCTCTCCGCCTGTGAAACCGGATCCTTGAGATCAGCATTGACCTTCTTTACGTTTATACCTAAATAGGAATCAACGCGATTGTGGCTGATAAAATGGGATCCTATGCCGACAGCCTCATCGCCGCTCCTTATCAAAAGGATCTTATCGGACAAACGCAAGAGACCGTTATCCCTATTTAAGGCCGGTATGATTGACCCGAAGGTAGTAACGAGAATGAAAAGCGATGATACTATAATAACCTGGGCAAACCTTAAGAAACGCCGGTCGCTCGACTTATCTGCCGCAAATATTCCTATCATTAATGAAAGCGGCGGTGCTATAGGCAACAGGTAGTGGGCCTTGCGCGTACCAAATAATGAAAAGAATAAGACAACCGTCAAAGCCCACAAAATAATAAAGGCGGTATTGGCCTCACGTCTCTCTTTTGCTATATGCCGCGTCGCCCATGGCAAAAAAGCTGTTGTAGGCAGGAAGAGAAGAATGGTCATTATCAAATAGCGGGCAATGCCTTTGATAACACCAAGGAGCATATTCGCACCACCTTGGCCAGATAGCCTGCCGAGTGTCTCGACCCGCCATATATGGTCTATATATGCCGCACCATGTATCTTATACATGGCAATAAACCACGGTGATATGACAAACAAGAAAAGGATGAGCCCTGCAGGGATATTCAATCTCCTGATCAGTCCGGGTTTCTTAAATATGGCCGAAAAGACCCCTATTATAAAAAGGGGTATCAAAATTCCTGCAAACCCTTTTGTCAATGCAGCCAGCGCAAGAGCAAGAAAAAATAACAGCCCGTTAGCACCTGAAAGATTTAAGAAATATAATCTACAAAAGATATATATAGAAAGTGTTATAAAGAATAGGAGTGTCATATCCGGTGTACAGAGGCGTGTATAAGCAAAGAATAGTGTCGAGATGGACAAAAATGCGGCCGAGAAGAGGCCTGTGCGCCTGTTATATAAATCCCTGCCCAAAAGATAGACCAAAAAGACCATCATTGCGCCAAAAAAGATAGAAGGCAGTCTCGCTGCAAACCAGCCTCCTCCAAGGATAGAGCTGCTAAATGCCGCAAGCCAGTAGAATAGTATGGGTTTTTGGAATCTTGGACGGCCGTGGTAATGGGGCGTAATCCAGTCCCCGCCCTCTACCATCTCCTGCGCACTCTGCGCGTATCTCTTTTCGTCAGGGCTCGAATACCCCAGGTATGCCGTACCGATCGCAAAGAGGATAAAGGCCAGAGAAAATATTATTATCCCTGTTACAATCTCTTTTCTTAAAGCCATACCGCACCTCTGACATTATTATATCTATATAGGTGCTGCATTGCAAGTGTTATCCATTTAATTTCAGGAGATTACCCTTTTATTTTTCCCATTTCTGTTATAGAATATAAGCAGACGAGGAGGACCAATGTTTAATGATATAGCAAAACGTTTTTCTGTCATTTTACTGACCCTTGTAATATCAGCCGGCTATTCTTATTGCCAGGATCATCTTGATTCATTAGATATTAAGGTAGGCGGTGTAGAACTTGTGGTAGAGATCGCGGCCGACAGGATGGCGCGCGAACAAGGCCTTATGCACAGAGAAGTCCTGCCTGAAGGCATGGGGATGTTATTCGTATTTCCCGACAGGAGAGAAGTGCGGTTATGGATGAAAGATACCTTGATCCCCCTTTCTGCTGCATTCATCGATACAGATGGCAGGATCATGCAGATAGAACACATGGAAAAGACCCGCTCAACCAAGGTATATAGGTCTAATGAGATGGTAAAATTCTCTCTTGAAGTTCCGTTGGGCTGGTTTGAGCGGAATGGGATAGAGGCCGGTGACTATTGCGAGATTCCGGATATACCATCAAATTAAGATCAGTCGCCGAGTAGTATATGGAGCAGGTTATTCTGGAAAGTAGCGTCTTTATGTATATTTTCATGCCTTTGAGTTACAAATAACGAAAAGGCAATATCCATAGGTGAGTGCTCCCACACCTTCTTCGTAACGCCGGCATTTATAACACCAAGCAGGCTGTCCCTCGTAATCATAGTATCGCCGGGCTTAAGTATCTTCTCCTTCAGGCGCGGATCCCAAAAGTAAGTCTTCCATCCGCCGTTCTCTTTCTTAAGCACGGCTTTGCTTATAGTCCAATTTGTATCCCCTCCGAAGAGTATGACCTCGCATGCGGATCTCTTCTGCGGCCTAAAATTGAGCGATTTTTGGAAGAGGTCGGCCCTCTTTAACGCTGACGCAACGAACCTATCTCTCTTTTTTTCATATTTGCCGAACTGCTCTTCCCATCCTTCTCTATATTTAAGCTTATAGCGTGATTTCATAAGGGTTTTCATCTTATCAGAATATATAGACCAGCCGTATCTCTTCCAGTTTTCAATATTGTATAGGTCTATGTATACTTCGTCCCCTTCCCCTGTTATAAAGCTGTGGACTTCCCTGAATGGCAGCAACTGATAAACGCTCGGCATGGTATAAAGCACGTAGGGAGGGTATTCGGCGATAGTAAGGTCCAGTCCCTTATGTAAAAATTGAAATATTGGCAATGAACCAAGGCTCGGAACGCTTAAGAGTATAAGCCTCTTGAGGTTCTTACTGCCGGCACATGTCACCTTAAAATTCGGGGCTTGGGATAGAACATCCTTACCGCCGTATCGCGCGTAATATCTGCCGATCAGACCGCCCATGCTGTGGCATATGAGCGTAAACTTCTCATTTGGCCTACCCCTCTTTGCCTTGAGATTCTCTATAGTCTCATCAAGGATTCCGGCTGTCTCAACATTGTCGCGCCTCCAGTCATAATCGAATATATAGAGATTGTCTTCCGGCTTCGGGTTCTTGATATCGCCCAGCCTGTACCCAATCTCTTCAAACATCTCGAGAAGCTCTATATAAACATTGAACTGGATTATCCCTGTAGGTAATTCGTACATATCAATTATACCTTTTGAGGCTATGCTATCCCTATTCTCTGATAAGATCTCACTCTCTATCGGGAGGGCTATACCATCCCGCTCCGATAGAAATAAGATTTGCTTAAGGCGCAGGGACCCCCACAGCATCTTACCTGTCTCTGTATTAACGAGTCGCGAACCGATTATGCCCGGGACTATAATGACAGGATTGTCGTCTACACGCGGAAGGTATGTCGAGAAGATCTTGCTAAAGTCACGCTTGAAGGGTAAAACGGCGCATCCCTGGATAAATATGACTGCAGATAATAGGATTACGATTGAGATTCTTTTAAAAGTACTCATGGGTGATTATAACACAAGGCAGTCTTTGGACAAGAATTATTTATATCTTGTCGATTATCTCGAGGAAGGATTTTGTAACGGCGGGGTCAAACTGGCTGCCCGAATTTTCATTTATCTCATCGATAGCTCTCTTATGTGTAAGCGGCTTTCTATAAGGGCGTATACTAGTCATGGCATCGAAGGCGTCAGAGACAGATAGTATCCTGGCAAGCAATGGTATGCTCGTTTTGCCCAGGCCGTCCGGGTAACCCTTTCCGTCATACCTTTCGTGGTGATTCCTTATAAGTGATATGCCGGGCTCAAGAAATTTTAACGGCAGGACAATTTCCGCTCCCCTTATGGGATGCATATGCATCTGCGCCCATTCTGACGGCGTAAGTCTACCGGGCTTCAACAGGATATTGTCCGATATCGTTATCTTTCCTATATCATGCAGCTTGCCTGCTGTCCTGAGGATCACAAGGTCAGACTCCGAGAGTCTCATCTCTTTCGCTATCTCGACAGATATATAAGTGACTCTCTCTGAATGGCCGCGCATATACGGGTCTCTCGACTCCATAATAAGCGCTAGACTGTTTACGGTGCTCAAATAATTGTCTTTAAGATTTGTATAGAGCTTTGCGTTCTTCAGCGCTATCCCCACTATATTCGCAAAGGATGCCAGAAGATGCCCGTCCGTCTCTCTGTAGCTATCCTTCTCTTTGGAGTATACGGCTATTGTACCGAATACATCATTATCGAAGATGATAGGGGCGCATAATGCCGAGCGCATCTTACTATGCAAGAGCTCTTTTTTAAATTTCACGCGCTTGTCCCTGGCTATATCTTTTATTATAACGCAGCAACGCCGCTTGGCCGCAATGCCGTCTATCCCTACACCGATCCGTGAATACCTTATCTTGTCGCTTATCTTCTGGGAAATCCCTGTCGCCTGTTCAATGCACATCAAGCGTGGGTTCCTCCTATCAAACATCCTTACACTCATGGCATCAAGGTCAAGTACGCGCGGGAGGGTTACTGTGACGTGATATAAAATGTTATTATAGTCCAACATCGATATCGAATGCTTTGATGTATCTACCAAAGCAAACATCGCTTCGGACAACTGCTTTATCTTGTTATCTTTCTTCGTAACCATAATGCACCTGTTAGTTTATTAAATATCTAGTTATTGTTCAATTCATCATAATTCGTACATGACACTCAGTACACTTTGTTAACTATATAATAAAGTATACCACATATATAAGCTAATGCAAGGAATATAACTAGCTATTTTATATTTAACTATTGGGGGATACTTCTTCTAACTCTTTATTGCTCTTATAGTTAGCTGCTGCAGATTGAAGATCATCGAAGAACTTCTTTATGGGTATGATATCATTTACCCTGTCCAAATCATATCCAGTCATAAAGAGTCCTTTATCCACATCGCCCTTCCATGCATGTATCAATGCCCGTGCAATGCAGAACAGAACCTTATGCTTGTCACATGACCTTAAACACTTATATGGACAGGCAAACGGTACTTTATTGCCCGACATAACGCGTTCGACAAGTGGTGACTTTATGACGCGGACAGGCATGCCTACGGGGCTGCTTATTATCACAGTGTCAGAGGATTTACTCTTTGCGTAAAACTCCTTGCCTTCCTGCGACATACCGCTCTCTTCAGTGCATATAAACCTCGTGCCTATCTGGACTCCTTGATAGCCCATATCAAGCACCTTCAATACATCCTCAGCAACAGATATGGCACCTGCCCCTAAAACCGGTATCTTGCCTATAGCATATTTTTTCAACATGGCTATGGTCCCTTTATATAAGATGTCGAGTGAGTACTCTTGAGGCACTTTCAACTGGTCTTCGGCAAATGCGAGATGACCTCCGCACAGAGGACCTTCGACAATAACCGCAGATGGATTTACATCATACTTTCTCTGCCAGGTCTTAAGGATCAACTCAAGCGCCCTGCCCGATGAGACTACAGGAATAAGAGGAACATCCTTTCCTGCAAATTCAGGCAAACGCAATGGCAGGCCTGCGCCGGATATAATAAAGTCTATACCGGCATCTACTGCCGTCTTTATCATAGGGCCGTAGTTTGTTAAAACAACCATAATATTTACACCCAGTGGCCCCTTTCCGCCAGTGAGCTCTCGGGCCATCCGGATCTCTCTTGCAAGACTCTTCTCGGACTCTATCTCATAATCCTTAAGCGACCTCTCAAAATCTTCTCCGAGTCCAACGCTCGCTATTACACCCATACCCCCGCTATTTATTGTTGCGGCCGCCAGCTTTGCATTACCTACCCTGACACCCATACCGGCCTGGATTACAGGATAACGCGATTCTAAATTTCCTATTTTAAGCATAGATATATTCATATTATTCTACCTCAAACTTTGTTACGGTTAAAACCTCTTTTTTGCTATTGAGATCCCTGACTGTCATCTCTACTTTATATCCACCTGCCTTTAAACCCGAAGCGTCTATCTTAGTCCATATATACGCTTCCGATAATTTCCGCGGGTTATGATAATCGAAGGTGTTTGCTTCGTATTCACTGAATACGCGTATACCGTCTTCATAATATATATCGATATCAACCGCTAGATTTATATGATAAAATTGATCCCGCTTTTCAGATCGGCAGTTATTCAACTCTACATAAATAAAGATCTCATCATCGCCTTTTTTGTAACTCCTGCCCTCTCTCTCTATATAGTTCCCTACTCCACGCGGCTTATCACCGCAGTGCATGACACTCTTTACGTAAAGCGGTGAGTCTGGGTTATAGGCCGCAGCAGATGACGCCATGAGGATAAGAAAGAGCATCGTCGATACGATCCGCTTCATCAATCGATCTCCTTTGCAGAGAAGACTCTGTAGAAACAGTAGACGAGCATAAACAGTATCGAGCTCCAGGAAATGATTAAAAAAATCCAGCCAAGAATCGTCATTATGCCTGCCTCAATCCCAGCCTCTTCTTACGCCAGCTGAGTTTTATAAGCACCGCCAGTATCAGTACCAGCGCTAATAATATTATACGTGTCATAAATATATAAGGCCTGTCGCCTGCGGCGATGCCTTCCATGAATAAGACTGATCGACCCTTCTGGAAGCCCCAAAAACCGAGTATAGCAAACAAAAAGAGCGGCGTAACATATTTAATTATAAACTTATAAAAGCGAGGGATAGCTATGTCCGAGCCGTGATGTATCTCTTCCCATGCCCTCTCTATCCCGAATACCCAAGCAAAAAGAATAGTCTCTATGGTAGCAAAGAGTACCAGGCAGAATGTACCTCCCCAGAAATCGAGCTCATCCACAACGCCGTTCTTTAAGAAGAGTATGGCCAGATGGCTGAGTGTAAAACTGACAAGGAGAAATATTGAAACGGCCTTCCTCCTCGTCAAATTAAACTCGTCTTCAAGGAACGCAACGGCCGGCACAGAGAGTGATATCGAAGATGTCACGCCGGCGAGAAAGAGAAGAAAAAACCACATGAAACCAAATAGCGAACTAAACTGCAATTTATTAACTATAAGCGGCATCGTAACGAACCCGAGATTGAATATCCCGCCCTCTGCAATACTGCGTGTACCTATAGGGCCGAAGAAGATAAACGCAGCCGGTATTATTATGCTCGCGCCGAGTATCACCTCCGCAAATTCATTTGTGAATACTGCAGAGAGGCCATTGAGCGCTACATCGTCACCCTTTTTGAGATAGCTCGCATAGGTAAGTATAACACCTATACCTACGGAAAGCGTAAAGAAAATCTGTCCTGCTGCTGCCAGCCAGACCTTTGCATCCTTGAGGGCTGAAAAATCCGGATTCCAGAGAAACCCAAGCCCATTTATTACATTCCATGAAGGCCTTGCCGCGTTCGGCACTCCGAGAGTAAAGACCCTTATCAGCATAAAAACTGCGAAGATGAGCAATATAGGCATGGCGATCTTGCAGAACCGCTCAATCCCGTGTCTTATGCCACGATATAATACTACCATATTTATCACAAATGTTGCAAGAAAAAAGATGTAGGCAGGCGCCAATGAGCCGAAATGTTCATTTCTGACGAGCCCCTGGAACGAGCTCAAAAAATCCTTCATATCTGCCTGCGTTGCCAGGTGTGATAACCTGCCGGTAATAGAGAAGAAGCTGTAGGCGAGCGTCCATGATTCTATGTAGATATAATAAATAAAAATAACGAGCGGGCCGAATATGCCGATGAGGCCGAAATATTTTATAAACCTGTTCTTCTCCCAGAGCGTATGGAAAACGCCCGGCGCTGTGCTGTGACCAAAACCGCCACCGTACCTACCTATGGTCCACTCTATCCACATAAGGGGGATACCGAGAAAAAGGAGGGATATGAAATACGGTATAAGGAATGCGCCGCCGCCGTTGGATGCTGCCTGGCCGGGAAATCTCAGGAAATTGCCCAGGCCAATAGCACTACCCGCAACTGCCATTATTACGCCAAATCTGCTGCCCCAGGCATCTCTATTCTTTATTGCCATAACGTGCTTGCGAACTTACGTGAGTAAACTCGACACCTACGCTGGTCCCCGCAGTCTCCTTTTGGGCCCGGCCCAAATGCCTCTTTGCCCATACTACCTTGCCCTTGGCAGGAATAGGTCTCTTCGAGGCAGATTCATTCAACAAAACCACCAGATCTTCGCCTACTTCGACATTGTGTGAGATGAAAAGCCTTGCGCCTTTTGGGCTTATATCCTCTGCCCTGCACTCAGAGAATTTTCCTGAAGCTGACCTACCAAAAGGTCTTATATAGCGCAGAGTTACACCAATAGGAGTTCGCTTAAAGCATCTCTTTTCAGACAATCTTAGCATTCTTCACCTCTTACTATTAGGAGAATATCATATCATACCATCAAAAATAATACTACTGTAATATTAATTATATTGAGGCGGGTAATAAAATCTCGAATGTAGTCCCCTTGCCGGGTTCTGATGAGCACTTTATCGATCCGCCGTGCTCTTCTACCACCTTTTTAGTGATAGCCAGGCCCAAACCGGTGCCTTTGCCCTTTTTAGTAGAATAGAAAGGTTGGAATATCTTGGCGGCCTCTTCTGCAGGCATCCCCTTGCCGTTATCCCGTATTATTATCGCTAATCTCTGCGTGGGTCTATCCAGATACCCTTCAATAGATATAGATGAATCAGGCTTTGTGCATGCATCCATGGCATTAGATATCATATTTAAAATAGACCTGTGTATCCCCTTTTCATTTATTTTGACATAGCCCGGCATATCGCCAAGTGAGACTTTAAGTTCTATTTTCTTATCGTCAAGCTGCGGCTTCATCAGTTCTGCAACATCCTGAATAAGTGCTTTTGGATCGCAATTCTCCTTTTGAGCCTTGCGCTCTTTAGAATAATAGAGCATATCGAGAACAAGATCCGAGATCCTCTTTGCATTCTTGTCGACTACACTCCACGACTCTTCTATCGTCTTTAAGTCGTTCGCCTTTATTCCCGTATTCAAGAGATATGAACCCGTAGATATACCCTGTAGCACATTCTTTATATAATGCGAAATACCCGTTATCGTCTGTCCCACAGCGGCCATGCGCTCATTCTGGATCTTTGCCTTGAAGAGATTGATATTGTCGATTACTATAGATGCTTCCTGACACATCATGCCAAAGTTATCCTTATCGCTCTTTGTAAAATTGAGCCCGCTTTTCTTGTCGACAACTATAGCAAGTCCTAAAAAGGCCTTCTTTTTCTTAATCGGATTTATGAGAAGATCGTCGATCCCTTTACCCAGGCAGCCCTTAAAGAGCCCTTTAACATCACGATTTGCCCAGAAACTCTCTTTAATGATAGCATCTTCCGCTTTTGATGCAACAAGGCCCTTTACCGCTTTATCAAGGGCTGCTGACAGCCCCGCCTTCTTATCTTCGCTCAATGACTTGGTAATCTGGCAGGAGTAAATGTTGAGGTTATCGTCATAAGATAGGATGATGCCCCACTGAGATCTGGTCAGCAATAGGCACTCTTCGATAATGAGGCCTAATATTAGCTCTGGACTATCGACAAAATTCATAAAATCGCTTATATTGAGAAACGACGTTAATATTGCGTTTTTCTTATTCATGCACCTTCCTCGATTTCAAATATATCGAGCAACTTGGAGACCCTGAAGACCTCCAGGACCTTACCTTTGAGAGATTTCAATACGAGGCGCTTTTTTGCCTTGCCAAGGGCCTCCCTTAAGCTTATGATAGCACGTAATCCGCTACTTGAAATATACTGTAGCTTTGCAAAATCCACTATGACGTCTTTATCATCTTTTAAAAGACCGGCCGCTTCAAGGTCAAAGCTTTCTGCCGCATAGGCATCCATCTCGCCTTCAATTGATATGATTATAAAATTGCCTTCTTTTGTTTTTCTTATTTTCATGAGGCCGCCTTATATTTAATACATCAATATTATCTTATAAAACTCATAAAGTCAAACAGGATCGGATTTGACATGAAGGCGATTTTTTGGTATAGTCTTTATAATGGCGCGTTTAAATTTAATAAAAATCTCCGTTGCCTTTATCATTCTCACCAATCTTGCACCCCTCTGCCAATGTCCGGCGGAAGAATTAAGAGATCTCACGATAGGCCAGCAGCTCGATTTTTTGCTCTCATGGAATGGCATACCCGTCGGCACAGTCACATCTACTGTGGAAGGCCTGTCCAAACTACAATCAAGAAAGGCCTACAGGGTGATGATCCACGCAAAGACCAATAAATGGGCTTCCCTTATATACAATGTCGATGATAAATTCACAACATATATAGACTACAGGACATCGAGCAGTCTCAGGCATGAGGTCATACGCAGTGAAGGCAGATATCGCAAAAAGACAGTCATAGAATATATCTACGGTAAATTTCTGGCCGAGTATCAGTATCCCAAAAGCGGTAAAACAAAGACCGTTAATGTTTCTAGTGAAATACATGATCCGGTAAGCGCCATGTACTACTTTCTGCGCAGAGAACTCAAGATAGGCGATAAGATACATTTAAACATGGACCTCAACGAGAAGAGCTACAATTTAACCGCCAAGATCGAAAAGGGGCGGAAAATCTATATACATAAATTTGGCAGGCTCGAAACACTGCTCGTAAGGCCTTATGTAGAGAGAAAGGGCAAGCCTTTTAAGAAAGGCAATGGCTGGGCATATCTCTCCCCTGAAAAGAACCTCCCCCTCTATGCCGTCATAAAGGTCTATATTTGGGGAGGCTTCCGCGCGCGGCTGCGGTCTGTAAAAATATTGGGAGTTAATAATGGCTAAGGGCGTATCATATAGCGAGGCTTACTTCCGCGGCTACCGGGAGATAAAACTCTTCTATAGATCATGGTCTTCGCAGGGAAGAAAACTTCCAATAATAATAGTCCATGGTGTAGGTGAACATTCCGGGAGGTATATTGATGTCGGAAAATATCTTTCGGGGCTTGGACACTCCGTATATGCGATCGATTCACGCGGTAACGGCAGGTCACAGGGAAGGCGCGGCCATGTAAGCAGATTCGATGAGTATGCGCTCGATCTAAAGATCTTTATAGACGATTTGAAGGCCGACAATGTAGTCATACTGGGCCACAGCCTTGGCGGACTCATAGCGACGCGCTTTGCAATAGATTATCCTCAAAAAGTTGCAGGCATCATACTCTCTTCACCTGTCCTTGGGCTTCAGATGAAAGTGCCGCTATCCAAAAAGATTCTCGGATACGGACTTCAGGCGCTCTACCCTACTTTTACCATCCATGACACCCTCATCCCCACCAACCGCCTCTCGCACGATGAAAAGGTCTGCAGGGATTACGACAACGATCCTCTTGTACACAGGGTGAGGAGCGCGCGGTTCTTCAGTGAATTCATGCGGGCTATGGAGAAGACGGCAAAGGAACCCGAAAGATTGAAAGCCCCTGCGCTATTCCTACAGGCCGGCGATGACAGGATAGTCTCCGCAGAGTGTGTAAAGGAATTTTACGAAAGGGCCGGGTGCACTATAAAATCTCTCAAGGTTTACCGCGATTTTTACCACGAGATACTAAACGAGATAGAAAAGGATGTGGTCCTTAAGGATATCTCGTTGTGGCTTGACTCGTTACCCGGCAGATAACCCTTACCCTGTTTTTTCTTGATCGTAATTTATGGCCCTTATCGGGAACGGTATGCTTATACCTTCCTTGTTGTATCTCTTATGGAGCCTCTTTATGAATTCGTGCTTTATGAGATAATTATCTACAAACTCTTTTGCGCGCAGGATCACAGTAAAATTAATGCTGAAGTCTCCAAATGTATGGTATCTAATAAAAGGCTTGAATTCAGGGACCCCGCCTTTTACCGTTTTCATAACATCCTCACCAACTTCTACAGTGACCTTCTCGACATGTTCAAGGTCTGAATTATAATGGACCCCCACCTGTACAAGGACCGCCATCTCCTGTTGCGGATAATAATAATTTAGTACCTTTGCATTTATGAGGACCTTGTTAGGAATCACGACGACATTATTGGGGAGCATCCTTACCCATGTAGACCGCCATCCTATCTTGTGCACATACCCCTCTTCGCCGGAGTCGAGCTTAACAAACTGTCCCACCTTTATCGGCTTATCTACCACAAGCTGCACACCTGCAAAGAAATTCTCCAGGGTAGGCTGGAGCGCAAGGGCCACGGCCAGAGAGCCTACGCCGAGTGACGCGATTATGGGTGTAATCGATACCCCGAAGCTATCCATCAGGATCAATAACCCAAGGCCTACTACCACAATCCTTACGATGCCTTGGGCAACGTTCCCTGAAGTCTTAAGTATATCTATATCACTAGAATATGTCCTGATGAGGTTTCTGAAGAGTCTATCAAAGAATATGATTACCGCAAGTATGGAGGTCAGCTTAAGGGCTACGGAGAAATACCTCGTAAGATCACCATTTAAACCAAACGGACCTATCTTGTCCAGAACCATCGCACCGCTTACAAATATAAATAAGACAAGAGGCAGTTCCAGCGCATCCAATAGCACGTCATCTATTTTTGTCTTTGTCTTCTCTGCAAACCGCTTTATTTTGCCATAGATTGTTTTTTTAATGATTAGAAATACGGTCACCCATAAAAAATAGATTACGGGGGCCCATATCCATGGCTCGATCTTAAGGCCGAGTAATATCAGTACTTTTGCTTTCATAATTTTCTCCTACTTCTTCTCATAACTTACCTAAAAGGTTAGATGTTTCCTGCGGAATAGCAACGGGCTTGAACTTTAAGTCGATTGAGACGAGTTTCGTCTTGCACTTAACGAGCGCTTTGCCGTCTCTTAAGGCTTCATTATAAAAGAGTATCGAGGCAGGGTTTATCTTTATGATTTTTGATAAGACATCTATTTCTTCGCCGTATCTTGCAGGGCTCTTATAATCTACCTCTGCGCTCACAACTGCAAAGAGTATGCCGGAATTGTCGGCAAGTTTGTTTAAATCTATCCCCTTGCTGCGCAGGTGCTCTGTCCTCGCCTCTTCAAAGAATTTAAGATAATTAGCGTAGTAGACTACGCCGCCGCAGTCTGTGTCGTGATAGTATACGCGCCTTTTATGGGTAAAAGTCGACATCTTTATATAAGCTTAGCCCGCAGAAAATCTCTTTAAAGCTATCCTGTCTTTAGGTTTCAATCTTGTGAACTTACACCCCAGGTAGTACGTCTTGCGCGAGGTCTTCTTGGTCCAGACCACCTTGGCAGGAGCCTCAACAACAACATATTTGAAATCGAGATCGAGCATTATCTTTAATACAAGCAATGCGCCCTTCTTGATATTCTTTGAACACTCTAAGAGTGCGCCACCCTCACCTATATTGAGCCCGACCTCTTCGTCGAGCTTTGGAAGAGTGCTCTTTTTGTTCAGGCTTATGATATTAACGCCAATAGCCTCTATCAGCCTGCGATATTTGCGCCTATTTGGGCCTCTGTGAACCGGCATATCACACCACCTCCAGGATTACCTTTATAGTCTCGTATAGATCAGCAAAACTGAAAGGTTTTATATAATATCCCCCAATATTAAGATCCTTTAACTCATTCTTGGAGATCCTCTCAGGATATGCAGTAACTACAATAATGGGCGTAGTCATGCCTTCTTTACGAATCTTTTTAATAAAATCGATTCCGCTTTCGCCTATAAGCCTGATATCAATCATAATAAGGTCTGGATTCCATGCCCTTAGAAGCTTATAGGCCTCTTCCGACGTAAAGGATACCATTACGGCAAATCCTCGCGGATTTAAAAACTCCACCATAGTCTGGCATGCATCTACCTCGTCTTCAATGTACAGAATCTTGTTCTTTACCCTTGTATTACTCAAAACAGATTTCCTCCTATACAGCTCTCTTTTCAGAAAGACTTAGTAAGACGCGTATATTCTTAAGAAGCTCTTTGAATTTTACAGGCTTAGTTACGTAAAAATTTGCCTCCATACTGTACGCCTCCCTGACCTTCTCAAACTCATCCACTGCGGTCAGCATTATAATGGGCGTGCTGAAACTTGCATCACTGCGCAGTTCTTTGACCACCTCGAGACCATCCTTAAGGGGCATCCTTATGTCGCAAAGGATGAGGTCGTGCTCACCGCTTCTTGCTTTATCGAGCCCTTCCTTGCCGTCTGCCGCAGTCTCCACATCATAACCATCTAACACAAGCTTGTCCCTGACAAGCTTGAGAAAATCCTTTTCGTCATCTATTACAAGAATTTTCGCCATATGATAACCTTTCTATTATAGATATTATATCACAAAATGGCATCTTTTCCAAATCCCTACATCTCCGCTTCGAGCCTGCTGATTAGCTTATCAAGGTCCTTAGTGATCTGCGCTGAAAACATCTTAGTTGTCTGCGCCTCCCTCTTCAATGATTTAAGAAGGCTCATGAAGCGCTTCATGAGGATGGTTCTCTTCTTTTGCCATGCCTCTTTCGGCTCGAGCTCTTCAGTCTGTTTTATTATGGCTGCAAGATCTTTTTTGACCTCGCGGGCATCCTTTCCGTTCTCAAGTACGCCCTTTTTCAAATTGGAATAATCCGTTCTATCCAGGCCTTTTTTATTATTGGCAAGCCGTAACAAGTTGACAGATTCATAGCTCGGAATCGACGCCACGCTCTTCTCTTCTTTGCCGTCTCGATCCAGATAGCCGCTCTCATCCTTTTCAAGAAAATAATATGACTTGAGCAGTTTAAGCGCCGTCTCTTTGCGTATACCAATCTCTTTTTTAGTATATGCGTCGAATTTGACAAAACCCCATTCCTTGTACAGTTTATCCTTCCAGACAGTATACAGGGCCTGGCCCAGGTTGATCCATGAGCTCTTAAAAGATTTTGCGCTATCAAGTATCTTATATCTCATGCTATTCGATTCAAGATTATCCATCCTATTTTCTATTTGCTTTATACCCTTTGTCTTCATGCTGCTACTCGCTCCGTTTCTATCAACCCTCGGTTATTCCTTTACCGGAAGCACCTTATACTTCCAGGTATATTTCTCCTTCAGTGTTCCGAGCTGCTCTACGATGCCTTCTGGTGGTAAGACAAAATATACAATCTCTCTATCTTCTGGATTTTTAGAAAATGTAATACCGCCGTTATTATTGATCTCTTTTAATCCGGACAGACCATCCGCCGTACCACTTGAAAGAAGTATACCAATCGCCCGCGAGCGCTGGTCCAGCGCCAAGGCCCCAAAGAAATGGTCTATCTTTCCGTCTTCTATGGCATCTTCTGTCTGCATTTCGAGCTTTAACATACTCTTTTCTATGGAAACTTTTGCAGCAGGCGGCACTAAATAGATATTATTTACCTCAACAGCCATACCATCTGCGGCCTCATGCACTGCTAAATCTGTCGCTTCAGAAATCCTATCAAGCAGTGCGGAATCTGTCGCCTGTCCGTTATGCAAGACTACTATATAAGACATATTCAAGTCTTCCGGCAACCTGCTTAACAGGTCTTCAAGAGATTCCATACCGTCTTCTGCAGCCCCGATACCCACAACGGGATAGACCTTCCTCTCAAATTTCTCATAATCTTTAAAGCGCCTGATGGGCCCTTCTACGGCTTCTTCGTTATCATAGTCATACTCCTGGGGAACAGGCTGGTCGTACGGATCACCCTGATCTTCAGGATCGTCCTGATCCTCGGGATCATCTGTAATCGGTGGGTCTTCCCTGTCATCTGGTCTCCTGCGCAGACCCTCAGCCCTTTCCTTTGCCACGTTCCTCTTTTCAGTCTTATCTCTTGAAATATCAGAACTCCCCGCTTCTTGGGGTTTTTGTGCTAAGGCGGTCGCGTTGAAAGATAAAAGTGTCAAAAAAAGTATTGAGAATATGAACAATTTCCTTATCATGTTACCCCCTTTTGTTATTAATTATTATTTCGTCAAGACTCCTCTTCGGTACATGATGCACTCCCCTTTCATCGCGCCAGTATTTAATATCGTCTGCGTCTTTTGCCTGTTCGATAACCACCTTCTCCTTGGGCTTTCCTATAGCAATGACTATGTGTATTTCATAATACTCAGGTATATCCAGGGCATTCCTTAACTCTTCTTTGTTGATGGAACCTATCATGCATCCGCCCAGACCAAGCTCTGCGGCACCCAGGAGTATGCTCTGCGCAGCTATGCCATAGCCGCACCAGAAATTTTTACTTATGCGTGTATCTCCGAGGACCACTATGTACGCAGATGGTCTTTCGCCCTCTTTGGGACCAATCCATTCTTTTAGATAGCCTGCCCATGAGAGATGACTAAATATAGCTGCATTCTTCTTGGGTTCATATGAGATGATATACCTTAACGCCTGGAGGTTTGCAGCAGATGGAGA
>JABMRJ010000175.1 GCA_013202745.1 Candidatus Omnitrophota bacterium | reverse complement strand
TGAGTTTGATATTTATCCCTTCATACTTGAGTCGATACACTCGCTTCTCAATCTCTACCATAAGCGCACCTAGTGTTGCATGGCGTGTTTCTTCGTCAAGGCCATTTTTTTGCCATGAAACAAGTTTTGCGTAAAAGTCCGCCGCTTCAATGCTATAACGTTTTATATCTTCGACTGTTTTTTCGTTTAGCATTCCATGAAGTGTGGTGTCTTTAGAAAGTATTTGCGATATTTCGGCAGAGCAAGTGGTAGTTTTCTCTAAAGCCTCTGTTAAAAGGGTCACGACATATCGTGCTTTGCGGCCGTCGGCAAGATGTGCCCTGCCTGGCATAATACCAGTTATAGACTGCAAAAGAAAAATTGTTGTTTTATAATCATCCAACAACTTCTGAACCGGGTGATTTGTTCGCCTTGCAATGGCGTAAATGGTTGGATAGAATATCCCGTAACGACGTAACATGTGTCCGATATTTGGAGCTGTTAAAGCAGCCGCAATTTCACGATATCTAGCATCTTCTTCCGATGAGAGTGGAGAAAAATATCTACTATTTTGAAAACGTTCTACAAGAGGTATGAGATACTGTAAAGATGGAGGGTCGTCTGGTTCTGCCTTTTCAACAGATGGGGTCAAATAATCAGTCCCAAAAAAATCAATAAGCAGGCGGACAAGATGTTTTTGTTCGTCAGTTAATATTGTGTTTGGCTTGATGCTTCTTAATTGCGCTAGTGTCTCTTCTCGTTTTACCGTGAGTTCTTGCGGTATAATCAATTCTTGCTCTGGCTGCACAATCACCCAAGCAGTTTTCCCATCACCATCTTTGTAGAACTTATACTCGTACGTCTTTATTCTGTTTCCTTGCTCGTCGTCTCGATAAATCGGCAGGTAGAAAGCATTATCCCGGTAATACAGTTCATCGAGCTCAAATCCATAAAGCATTGGGTCTAATCGAGTCTTGCTCTGTTCAAGCTCGCCCTGTGGAACTGTCTTTCTGATTTCTTCTATGGCCCGAGACGCAAGCTTGACATCATCTCTTAGGTCTTTTCGTGTAGTGTGCTCGGATATTCCGAGAGTAAGATATTTGTCGAGCTTCTCGCAGATGTACATGAATGCAGTTCTGTTTATGAAAGGCTTGTAGGTATTATAGCGATGTATTAATTTCTTTTTGCCTTTCACTCTGACTTCTTTCATTGAAAGTGCGGTTTTTCTCGTTTCTTTATTCCAGTCGATGCGGGCGGTCTTGTCTTCAACTACTATTCGTTCTTTCTTGCCCAGTTCAATTTTTTCTGGAATATTACTTATTGGTATCTTCAGCACTGTCCATGTGCCACCTTTTAAAGGATGCCATCTTATTGACCCGCCTAATTTCCGGGTAACCTCTTTAGCTATTTGAGTCCCTTGGCGGTTATTTTTACCTTGTCCGCCAAACTGGTTCTGTCGATTTCTCGCTCGTCTGACCGGTGTTCCATTCTCTTCAAAATCAATCGTCTCCCCGTTGTCTATTACGCTTATTACAAGCTCATCCCCATCAAAATATAATTCCCCTACTATTTTGCCTTTAAAATCTCTGGTGTCGCCCTTACTCAATTTATCTACGATTGCATCAAACGAATTATACAAACACCCTCGGTAAATCATTTCAAGGGAACGGAAACGACCCGATATTTTAAATAAGGGTAGTTTTCTTAAGCTATTCGTAATGTCATCAGTACCTTCTGCACGTTTGCGAAAATCATCTTTAGTTTTTGGAGAAATTTTAGAGCCGATATCATATTCAACTCGAATACCGTTAAAAACTCTTGCTATTGTGTTAAAATTATCTGGTGGAGCTAAGACAAAATCACTTGCGTTCATAGCAAAAGACACGCTGGACACAAGAAATGCGTGCAGCAAAAAAAGTGCTATTGCTTTAAATACTACGCTATACTTTATTTTTTTGAATAACATAGTTTGTACTATAGCATAAGATAAAATGCAATGTGTCACAGGAGAGTAACTTTTTGCAATGCCACTTCTTAACAAAAATTTACCTCTTACCCATTCCTCAATTCTCCTTGCCTGCCTACAAATACTTGCCTTATATCATCTGCTATCGGCTCATTTATAGCCATGGCATATCTGTCTGTCTCTTTGAGGCTTTCGTGTCCGAGTCTATGCTGGACCTTTGCTATGTCCACCCCACAAGCAAGAGAATAACTTGCGTATGTATCTCTAAATTTATGCAAATGTCCTTTTATGGCAAGTTTTTTCAAAAAATCATAAATAACGTACCTGTATAACTGACTGCCGGAAAACTTTTTTCCTTTGTTTCTGCCAGTTGTTTGAACAAAGATATACTCGGTATCTCGTCTTAGTTTGTTAAGCATAGTTGTTAGTTTGTCCGATAGTCTTAATATCCTCTCCTTATCTCTCTTGGGCCGCCAGTCGTCTTTTCGCGATACTTTTAAGGTTTTATTATCTATATTTAGATCTGTCCCTTTAAAATTGCTTACTTCTTCCTTCCGGGCGCCGGTTTGAAGCAATAAAAGGATCATCGCATCAAGCATGCGGTCTCCTTTTGTATATTTAAACATCAAGCGTATTTCACCTTGATTATATACCTCGATCGGGGGTTTCTTAGCTTTGATTATCGACAACCCATCAGTAGGATTTTCGTTTATATGATTAAGTTCCTTTGCTATCTTAAAGACTTTATGGAGAGAACGCACTTCTCCATTTATCGAATGCGGACTTAAGCCTCTCTCTTGTTCGTGGATTTTGAGCTCTACAAAATATGTATCTTTTATTTCGTGTAAATACTTTACGTAGCTATATTCCTTACTCATGAAACCGGCGAATAGCTTATAGTGCCCTAAATACTTTCTTCTGGTATGCTGATTATCAAAATGTGTATTAAGATATGATTCCAGGCGCGGCTTAAAAGCCTCTATTTCGATCTTATTCATAGTGAGCAAGCCTTGTTTTCTAAAATAGATTTTCTCATCATATGTCTTATAGACAAGTTCTGCCCTTTTTCTATTCTTGGTCTTGAGGGACTTCATGCACTTCTTGGGCTTGCCATCTCCGGCCTGCCCCTCATACCAATAGATGTAATAGAATCCGTTATCTCGCCGCTTTAACCACGCCATTAGCTTGTTTCTGCCTCTCTATCCAGCCCCATAGATCTCTCTCGTCTACTCTCCACTCGTGACCTATCTTAAAACCGCAATCCAACATGCCGGTTTCAAGATAGGCATATACTGTCTTTTCTGCCTTGTTTAAAACCTCTGCCACCTGCCCAAG
The DNA here is from genome assembly GCA_013202745.1 of Candidatus Omnitrophota bacterium. GTDB lineage: Bacteria > Omnitrophota > Gorgyraeia > JABMRJ01 > JABMRJ01 > JABMRJ01. The sequence goes on along the minus strand of JABMRJ010000175.1, from coordinate 2,115 downwards.
ATTTAATAACTTCATTTTCTCCGCCTCCCTCTAGATAAAATAAAAACTACCACTACTACTATTGCCAACATGACAATCGAAGAATATACGCCTAAAACCTCATACCAAATAATTGCGTTTATCCCTATAAGAATTGCAAAAATAAGAACCTTTTCTGTTTTCATAATTCACCTGCTTTGGCACATGCTAATTTTTTGGGCAAAAAAATACAATCCTACTCCTGTCGTTTTCGTGAAAGTGGGAATCCGTACTGTTATTTGCTTTGGCATATGCTAATTTTTCCTCCAAAAAAATATCATATAATCCCTTTTGTTTTTAGAACTGCGCAATAGGCATTCGATATGTTGGTTTTCTTCTTAAGCCATCTGTTCAGCGTTGATTCAGGAATGCCTATTTGTTTCGCTAGCTCGTACTGCCGGAGATTATGCTTCGCCATGTAAGCTTCTATCTTTGCGAGAATCTCCCTCTCTGTCATCTGTTACAAGTTTAGCACATGCTTGGGCATGTGTCAAGTGGAGTTTTTTATTGATGTACGAAAATTTTCAACACACCCTCTATCAACCCTGCAAGAGCCAGCATAATCAAGCCACTTATCTGCCACCCTATAAAACTTTTATTCCACTTTGCCCTTGCGTCATCGAGGTTTTTTTTGGCATCTACATTTTTATACCATTCCTCGTGTGCCTTTTGAAGTCTTTCAGAAGCTAATCTTATATTAGTTTGCCACAATGCTTCTAGCGCTTCGATTTTATCTTCAAACGACGCATTTATATTTTTAATTATTTTTTCTGCTTTACTTTTTGTTACCTTTTTCAATTCTTCTGCTTTGTCTTCGGCCAAAAGGGTAGCCCACTGTTCAGCTAGCTTAATAGTATCATCTAGAGCTCTAGTTTCTAATTGTTCTATTGTTAATTTATCTGCTTTGTGCATAAGCAGTTGATTGCGTTCAAAAAATTCTATTCTTCTTTTAGTAAAGTCTTCTCCATAGGCCAGCTTACACATACCGGTTAATATTCTGCTGTCTTTAAATTTTGCTATTTTGCCATCTATAGTAGCTATTTTCTTATCAATACCTGATATTGTTATAGTTGATATGAAAGTTGCTCGCAATAAAGCTAGCATTCCACCTACAGCTAAAATAACGGCTACTCCTATTGTAATCTTACCAACCATAGGTACTCCTTATTTGTTACATTAAAACGCATCATATTTTTCAAAAATTTACTGTACCGGATGTGTCTTGATTTTTTTATATAATTTATCAGACGGTACAAAATAGAACTTTCTCCCTTTCTTTGTTTTAGTCAAAAATTCTTCCTTCGCAAGATATAATAAATCTCTTCGAGCGGCTTCATAGGTTACATTGTGGATATTTTGGTGCATACTAATCGCATATTGACTATCGGGATTATCAAGAGCGTGCCGTATTAAATCTTTTTGTCTATTGTTAAATTCCGGATATTTCTTCAGGTGATACGCAATATCTTTTATTTCTTTTTGCTTGCGCTTTATATAGTCTATCAGTCCATTAATCGCGATTTTAATTACTCTAAGATGAAAAGATATAAAATACGTAAGATCCAAATCATCGATTTCTGTATATAAAAAAGCGCGGGCATATTGTGCCGGGGCCTGTATAAAAATTCGTGAAATCGTTAAATATTCAAACATCCAATAGCCTTGATTAAGCATGTACCAATAAAATAAAGCGCGCGCTGTCCTGCCATTCCCATCATTAAATGGATGTATATAGGAAAGATAAAAATGCAGATTTATTGCTTTGATTATGGGGTGTGTAAATTTTTTATCTCCATTTTCATTAACATAATTATAAAGTATCTTCATCATTCCGGATATTTTATCTGCCGTAGGTGGTTCATATAAAATATGTTCATCTTTATCTTTTACATAAATGGGCTCGTCTTTATTTGTTCTAAAACGACCACACCAATCTGGATCTTCTAAAGTATCAACGGTCATTGAACGATGTAATTTAAGAATTAACTCATCATTAAGCGGTTCTTTTATTAAATCTTTTATTTTTATAATTGTCTGAAAATTATTGAATATCATTTGCTCGGCATGGCTTCGAGGCCTTCTGCCGGATCTTAGCAT
>JABMRJ010000174.1 GCA_013202745.1 Candidatus Omnitrophota bacterium | reverse complement strand
TACGCGTTCTTTGATACACGTGAAAGCCAGAGGTGTATTGAGATAAAATATTAAAATATTGCGAAAATATTGTATTTTTGCTACAGTAGGGGTGTCTTTGGGTTAGTCTATTAGAAAGGGAAAGAGGTCAATAACTAATGCTACTTATGGGTATGACAGGAGGGGTTTAGATAATCTCAGAGGTATCAGAGATGTGGAATCTGGATCTACAGGAGCGAAGATTGAAGCACATATGTATGAAGACGATGAGGGGTCAAACAATGCTCCGCAACGCAATAACGATGACATTGAATACACACCTTCAAGCATACTAAGCGACGAAGAGATAAGAAGATCCTTAGAAGACAGCTTTTTTGCCGATGTCAATCCCTGGATCCAAGCTGTAATATCCGGCAGAATAAGAATCCACAGATATGGAAACCCCGTAAGAAAAAAGAGGGCCTTTGGCTTAAGATACGAATTGCTTAATGCCATATCAGTAGCAGCCTCTAGAACCTATAGATATTTTTGTAATAACAGAAATGAGTTTTTAAGAGAGTTGGCCGGTGAAGACCTAAGGCAGACACTTAAATTATACCATGCTAAATTCCCTTATCTCAGCGGTAGAATTACACTAGGGGATGATGAGGGCATGTTATGGAAACCGGATAGTATACAAGCCCTTGCTACAGGAGACGATTTAGGCGATGGCATGGGTGACATAAGGGCGGTTGTAGATATTATCGAAAAAACAGGCGGTATATTCAACAAGGAGATGCAAGATAGTACCTCTATCGCAGTGTATGTAAAGGGCGGGGAAACTCTCGAAGAAAAAACATCGCGGCTTTACATGAGAAAGATTATAGTAGGTCCCCAAGCAAGAGACTGCGGCATCGATGTGTCAAAAAGCACAGAATACAATGTTGAGCGTATTGCTCGATCTCTCAAGAAAGCCCAGAATGAGTTAAGGTGCGCCATCCTTTTAAGGCCGTGCCATTATGAGCTTATAAACAGGTTATGCGCTCTTCTCGGATGTAGTAAAATACGAAATTTTGAAAGATTAAGAAGGCGCGTTGAGAAAGAAGGTTATGTAAAATGGCATAATATCTATCTACTTAATGACGGTGATGTTATGGCTACCTTTGGCCTCTTTGCGCCGCCTGAGTCAGAAAACCACGTAGATTTTATCATAGGAAGGGGTGGCTTTCAGGAAGGCCTGATAAGCGCTGCTATAGTAAAATGCATGGGTGGCCAAATGTCTGCGCAACTCGCTTCATATGATAACCTTAATCCTGAGGTAGAAGGTATTGACCTGGATGAATACTTTGCAACACATAATACCCCTGAAGAGCACTTCAGCAGGCAGGAACTTCAGATATTACGCACAAAAGATCCCTTAAGAGTAAGAAACGTCGATGGGCTCATTGAGGGAAACGATATTGTCGTTACTGCAACCGCAGTCAAGGACAGCCTATGGCTACCTGAGTTAAAAGGCATAGAAATTGATAACGAAGGAATCCTTACAACCCATAACCTATGGCTTGACTCTTCAGGCGAAATACTCGTTATCGGTATACCATACCAAACTAAAATAACAGAGTTATTGCGGCAAAAGAAAGAAGAAAAAGAGAAGCATAAACTGGCGCGCATAAATTTCCTTCTTGCGTGCGCATACGCTTTGCTCGGAAGTAGCGGTGAATTTCAAAGAATAGCTGAACGCTTCATACAAGAAGCCCTTTCCACAGAAGAGATAACAGAACTAGAACGCGCTAAATACAACGCCTTTTTAACCTGCCTTGAAGCATTGAGGATCTTAAGAAAGAATGAATATAATGGCGTAAATCTCTGCGAAGCAGATAGATTATTCGATGAGGCACTACAAAATATTGAAGATGGGGATGATGTCTCTAGAGAGCTTAATCTTATCGCAGGGTTCTTATCGGGCTTTATACCTGCAAGTGATTTAGTCGATATAGATAGGCAATCTCGTCCATATAGGCGGGACAAGTTCCAGAAACGCGCTCAGAAGGCCTTGTCAGCCAGAACCACTATTCCCTATAGAAAATATATAAAACCGTATGAATATATATACGAGACCCCTGTCGATGCCGATAACTACAATAAACCTAAGCTTATAAGCATCCTACTTCCTGTCTATCCTGATGAAGACGATATGGAAGAGACAAGAAAACAACTTGAAAGATGGATAGAATCCATACAAAAAGACTTAGAAAAATTGCCTGAAGATTACGATTACGAGATTATTGTCTGTCTTAATAAGCATAAGGAAGAAGCAAAATCCATTGTTGTTGATGCCTTAAAAGAAAGTATAAGAATGGGGGTGAAAATAACCATACTTGAAACAGAAAAACTAAGAGATCTAAAACCGGGAGAGATCAAGCGAAACTGCAAAGTAAGCGCTTTGGATGCTATGTCGTTAGAGCTAAAAAAACGGCATGATGAAATTGAGACTATTCTCGGAAGGCCGATTACGCATTATATCCACTGTAGCGATGATGATATAACATTTAAACTTGATGATGATGCAAGAAAACCAAAAGAGCATAGCAACGTATACGCAAATATAGAACGCCTTGAAGAATCGGAAAGAGACGATGAATTCCCGCTAAAAGCGGTAAGCTCAACACCGCTTGCCCACAGAATAACATTTCGGAAATTTATATGCCATCCCTGGCGCTCTGTTATAGGATTTATAAGTAACAGCAGGCGATTCTATAATTACGGGCCTGAAGCTGAGGTCGAGCAACTCTACGGCGGCAGCATGACCATGCGTTTTGAGGACTGGCCCAAACAAGGCATACATGAATTCGGCTATGATGACTGTTACCTAAGCTGTTACTTTGGAATATTCGGAAACGAGAAAGGTGAGTTGGGCTACAGAAAAGCCGTAACCACAAACGCAAGATCAGAGATGTATCATGATGATCCTGATAATTTAACTGCTTTAAGAGAACGCGTAAAACGAGATGCAAAAGAAGCGGTTGAATTGGAGGGACATTTTGGGGAGCTCTACGGCGGCGTAGTTCTGTTTGGTAAATACAGGGATGCAAGAGTTGAATCTCATGAAAAAAGGTTAATAAGAAAAATGGATGCGGCTCATGGTAAGCGCAGTCTTATTGCGTTTGCGAAAGACCTGAGATTCTGGCTTATTAAAAAATGGGGCAGTCAAATCGATGAAGAAAAAAGGAGCTCTAAATTAAAAGAACTTATAACTAGGTTAAAACGCTTATTCAAGAAAAAAAGGCAGAAAAAGGTTGATCACACCATTGAGATGGAGAGTATTATTGCAGACCTTGAAGAGATTACGCAGCAAAACCTCAGGAATATAAATCGCCTAAACCGCAGCGAAGATATTGAATTAACGCTGGAAGAAGTGTACTGCCAAAGAAGAGATCCGCGAAAAGAAATAAGCCATGTAGAAATGATCAAAAGCTTTTTAATGCCGGAAGAAGAAAAGCTTTGGTTAGTTGTATTGGGCGACGCAGGATACGGCAAATCTTCACTCGCATATGGTCTGGTAAAAGACACTCTGAAAAATGATAAGGATATATTCCCTATATTAATAGATACCAAAAACCCGGAATACACCGGTTCTGCATATGCCTCTGTACGCTCAGTAGATTTTGAAAAAATAATAATGCTATCTCAATATCTGGAATCCAAGGGTAAGAGGATAGTCGTAATCTTTGACAGGGCAGATTATGCCGTCGCGACAGGAAACGCAAAACTAAATCTGGATATTAGAAGGCTCATACAAAACAGCATAAAAGTCATTACACTCATTAGACCTACAGAATATGAAATCCTGCTGAGAGATGAGAATCTTTCGTTTGACAAAGAGGAGATTAGGCTTGAACTTTTAAGTGATGAAGAATTAGGAGAGTTTTTAAAAAGATACATCGAAAAACTCTATGGAACTGATGACGAAAACACAGTTGCGCTTATAGATAGACTGAAGAAAAACGCATCCTTTATCAGTCTAGCACGGCACCCATTATTCTTAAGGATGATTTTTGAGATATATTATCCCAATGAGGTTCCGGAGGATATGACAGAAAAACATGTCTATGATGAATACTGGAACAGATTTGTAAAAGGGAAAAGCGAAAAGGCCCCTGGCGAGGCAGCAACCCGTATTTACTGGAAAGAGAAATTAGCAAATGTTCCTATAACTTATGATTATGTAATGCGAAAGAGGGAAGAAGTAATCTTAATGTGCGCTTTTGAGATGCTAAAAAAAGGAAGCCTTACACTTAATAATTTAGAAATAGACCGGATATTAGATGAGATCATCTATGAGGATGGTATTATACCAAAAGAATATATATACGTAATGAGGGAGAACTTAAAGGAAAGTGTATTATCAAGCGGGGTCATCATAGAGGATTCACCGGGTCAATTCTCATTCTTCCACCAGGCATTTTTTGATTATGCAGCTGCGCAGGCTGTTTTGAAGGATAAGGATAATCCTGAATGGCCGCTACAAAAACGAATACAAGCTATTTTACAGAGAGATAAAGAATCAATACGTTTTCCTGCTTTGGTTTATATTTTATTAGAATCCGATGATATTGAATTTAATAGAGCCATTATCAATAGAATGTTATCTTCGAGTAACATCGGCATCAAGTCATGTGCTCTAGAAGCGTTCCTAAAGAGCGATTACTACGATCATTTGTCGGATATAAGACAAAAACTTGTTGCAATTTTATCAACCGATGGTGAGTTGAGAAAGATTTTGGAATTAAAAATTAGGTCTCTCCCGCGAAAGGCAAAGGTGCGTCTTTCTAGCATAATCAATGATTTTGCAGAAAGATATTATTCGCCCGAAATACACCATACGGATAGAGGAACACCATATAGAACTTCGCCTTATGACGGATTTCTCGCAAACTGCCTTTCCGGAATGGAGAAAGATATACCGAAAGAGGCCTTACCATTGGCTACAAAAATACTCTTTAGTGGAGAAGATGCTTCGTATAACCCTTGCAAAATTGTCACAGAAGCAATAGGGAATATTGGCATTGAGATGCCTGAAGAAGCTTTGAGATGCTTGTTGCGCATACTAGCCGAAGAACATCAAGATGGATATAATCATCCAAATGCAGAAAAGGCGATACGTGCAATTTTAGATTATCACAAAGCAGACTTTCTTGACGCACTTGAAAACCTGATAACCGACGATGTACATAAACATTATCTAATCGATGAGATCGTTCTTCTATTAGGAATCAATCGTGGTCTTCTTTTTAACAGACCATTGGATAAAATAGAGGGTTACGTGTTGGATAATGCCCGAAAAGTTCTCTGTATACTTAAAAAGATATATGAGACAAACAAAAAGCTTGAAGAAGAAAAGGGTAGAATCCATTTTGTTGGCATATCATTTTTCTCTGCATTGCAGAGAGCCGGTGAAAAATTGCCCTATGAAGTGCGTGATTTTATAATCGAAATTATAAATGAAAAAATGTTTTTGTCTCCGATTTTGACGGAATACGCAGTAGCCACATTATGTGAAATACAAGAAATGCATGATATAAAATTATATCAAATATTGGAGAGTATACTTGATACGGATAATAACGAAGTGGGAAAAATTGTTTTTCTCGCAATTATTGACCATCCACAATGTATTACCGTAGAAGAAAGATTGCGGTTAGTAAAGGCTGGAATCGATACTACTAAGGAATATGATAGCGTTTTATCCTATATGCAAGAAAATCCACAAAAGAAAAGTGAAGGTTGGTTAGAATATGCGGACAAGGCTGACAGAAATTCGTTTGATTTGCTTATGGAAATATTGTATAAGCTGTGCGCTGAAACTAATGCACTTGAGAAATATTCCAATAGAGTAAGTGCATTGATGCAAGTCTGTTTTGAAAATGGTGATGAACGTATAAAACTCCAGTTTTTGACTTTAATTTCAAGATTGTTAGAACGCGGCGACGATGCGTCGTTACGTTTTCTTTACGATTTCCTAGGCAAACCACAAGACGAAAAGATAGCCGTTGATTTTGACGATGTTAAACCTAGAATCGTTAGGTTTATTATGAACCTTGTAAGCACTGTTAAGCATGAAGAGTTTATTAAAAAAAGAACGTATTACGAGTCTGGAAAACCGCCTCTTCTTTTAGAGGCATTAATGCCCTATTTGCCCGATGAAATATTCTCCATACTATCAGCCTTGTCTTCTCATAAAGATAAAGAGACAAGAAAATGTGTGGCAAGCTTTTTGACCCTATTTGCCGATATTCGCAAGGAAGAAGCACTAGCTATTCTATTGCAAATGGCACAAGACGCTAACGGTGTCGTATCAAAAACCGCACTTAGTTCGATTATATCAATAAATCCGGAGAATCCAGAATTTCTAGCCAACTTTTTTCTAAAACCCTACGAAAGGCACCAGCTCGATAGTGGGGGATTTTCATACTCTCACGATCATGAACTTGAGAAATATCTTGAGAAAATTGCACATACACACCCTGATGTGGTAATAGATATATTTGAGAAAAATACCGATTATATTGATTCTTGGCGTATATTACGTATCTTGGCAGAGGTGCGACCAGAAAAGACGCTAAATTACATATCGAGGTGCATAGAACAAAAAATGGATGACAATGCTGTCAGGAATCTGGTTGAGGTATTCGAAAAATTGGCAAAGAAGATGCCTAAAAAATTCTTTGCTTGGGCTATGCAGCTTTTGAGCCAAGAAGAGCCTTGTCCACTAGATGTTACTAGCGCACTGTTTGCAGGCGCTGAAATATTGGGAAAGAATAAAAGAGAATGCATAAAAAGAATAGTTAAATCTAACTCAACTCAGTCTATTTTAAGCCTGGTCCGTATGTTAGGTACTATGGAAGACTTGTCGCTTGCGGAAAAATTGAAGATTGTGGATGAATTAATTATTAAAGGCGAGGACTCTATAAACCTTTTCATTGCACATAACATTGTTAGTATAGTAAGACCCTTTTACGATATCGTATTTGAAGTGATAATAAGGCTGTCATCAAAAATAAGCTGTCTGTTATTACATAACGATTCTTTGTTTGAATTGGCTAGAAACCGCCCTCAGCAGACAATCGATTTCATATTAGGAATTATTTCTGCTGACGTGTCTGTTGAAATGTTGTCTAATTTAACTTGTTCTTTAGAAAAACTTTTAGACGTCTTAGTCCAGACATATCCTGATTATGTAATCAAGTGTTTTGAAGATTTACAAAAAATTAATCCTGATGTCTATAAAAATCTTTCTGGTCAGTGTTATCGCAGATACTTAGACACTATAGGCAGGCTGAAGGTAAAACCCCTCGACCTCGGCCAGCTCTCCTTTATATCATCCGGCAGAAACTCGACCTTCGGCCTAAGAGAGACCGAGTCGGACGAATCTTTAATAAACGTAGATAGGGCAGCAGATGAAGAGCCATTAGAACCTGCGCTCGGCTTTTTAAAGAAAATTTCTCCCTATCTATTCAAGAGGTACCAAGAACAAATAAAGGGTATTTACTTTGCCTCATTCCTTAGAGGTTCTGCCCATCATAGTAATGGTAACATCCTCATAGACAGCTTCTTTGACCAGGATGAGGTCAAAGAAGCCCTTACCGAGAGAGAAAGAACCCTCCTATACATATACCTGATATCACACGAATTGGTTGAAAATCACTTAGAAGGCGCTATAAACATAGCAGATATAAACACAGAGATAGTTGCTGAACTAGCGGCTTTAGAGAATGCCCTTAAGTTCGGCTCTAAAGAAGAGCTAATATGCCTTGCCAGAAAACTGGATGCATTAGATGGGGAAGGGCAGGGGAGATTTGTAAGATCGATGCAGCTTCTTATAGATAATCAGGATATAAAAAGAGATGATTTGCTGCAGGAAAAGCTCATAAGGGCATATGCCAAGCTTATAGGCTCTTATGAAGGGTTTGATAAGGCCGGGCTGGATATAGATTTCATAAGGAGTAAATATAATGAGGTTAAGTACGCAAATTATCTTATTTCACTAAAAGAAGGCAGAAACTGGAAAGAAAAATATAAAATCTTACAAGAATTATTAGACTTTATAAAAAATAAAGCTGCATCAGAAGATATAGATGGACTTATCAACTTCGCCCGGGAAAACAACATAGGGTTTGATTACAAAGTCTCAAGTGCAATCTTTGATAAGATGGCTGAAATAAATTCGAGTTTAATTATAGGAGAAAAAGGAATTACTGTAAAAAGCAGGCAGAAAGACAATGTCTTCTTAGGCGAAGATGATTTTGGCAACAAAACCGTCCTTACTATATCCTCTCCGCAGGAGATTGAGATCCTAAATAAACTGGATCACCCAAATATTGTAAAACCGATCCATTACGACCCCGTCTTGAAGATTGCCGTGTTTGAATATCTGGAAGGCTGGGAAACCATCTATAATGCAATATACGAAACCCCTTCGATGGATAAGCTTTTAAAATTATTCTCGCAGCTACTTGATGCCGTACAATATATGCATGAAAATAAAAGAATTTACGGTGATATAATTCACCTAAACGGCTTGTTAAGCCCGGATTGGGATCTCTTGATTCTTGATGCCGGCGTATGGGAAGAAAATGAACACCTTAATATCGAAAATGACCTATTTGAAATAGGGGCCCTCCTTTACAGATTCTTTTCCAGACAGATTATCCTAAAAGGCGCTGAGATTGAAGATTATCGAAGATTAGAATACCTACCGGCTGAGCTGAGCGATTTTATAGAAAGGGCTATGGGAATAAGCGGTAGGCCGTTTGGCTCGGTCATTGAAATGAAAAATGACCTTGAGAGATTAAAAGCTGCGGTTGAAAAAACTACTGAGATAGATATTCGTATAGAGGCCTTGGGTATCGGCGATCTGTTAAAATTGATTTTTGAAAGATACGTTTCATATACGGAATATACGAATGCTCAAAAAGCTATAATAAGCTACGTCAGCGCCATGCAGAAAGAAGAGCTGGAGGAGTTGATAAAGAGGCTTTCGGATATAGAGTTAACTGAACCTATCAGTACCCACATATGCAAGGCCATACTGGACAGGGCTCAAGAACTTAACATGTGGTTTGAGATTGGAGGAGTCAATTACAAGATAGATAGAAATCTCGCAAGGGTTACGTATTTAGGACATGATGCGGATGGAACTAATGCGATAATAAAAATAAGTCCCGCGAGAGAATATAACTTTTTAATAGATATCGTCCGTGATGATGTGGAAAAGGTTATCTCAAGAGACAGCAATACAGGCATAACCATATATGAGTTCATAGAAGGCAAAAACTTCGGAGATTTTACAGAAGAATTACCCGATTTAGAAACCCTTTTGGAGTTATTTATCGAAATGGGTAAGACCTCATCCGCCCTGGCAGCACTCGGTATATACCAGAATGACCTAGATTATAGAAACATACTATTTATGCCCGATGGCACACATAAGGTAATAGACTTTGAAGTATCCACGGCTTTATCGGAATACAATAAGAAGTTATTGCTGCGCGGTTACGGCTGCACAATGTATTTTGTATTAACCGGTATGGTCTTTTCAAGGCTAATGGATTTCCTAAAACCGGGAGCATCATATCCGGGGGCAAAGTCTCCTTATGAAGAAATACCCTACATACACCCTGCATTAAACCAAATTATAAAAAAGGCCTTAGAAAAATCGGAAGATGGCAAAGAGTATGAATCCATTGAAGAGATAATAGCCGATTTAGAAAACTTGCTAAAAAGAATACGAACCGCCCCCGCTGACTCGCCGGTAAGCAGTAAGGCTAAGCCGCTTCCTCCAGGTGCGTCAGGGCATATCGACATACTAGGCATTTTCTCTTATGTAAAAAGTGGGGATACAGATACTGCTGTAAGGATGCTCGAGGCAAGCATTGATAATGGGGATTATGAGGTCGGCTTTATAGGTGAGAGGCTCGCAGATCTAGCGCTGTCCGAAGAGGGGCAGAATATGACTTCCGCAGGCATTACCGTTGCCGAGGCTTGCCGTGAGGTGGCGCAAAGGCTTGGTGGGGAGGTATGGAAAGAGTTTTGTACGTTAGAACATGAAAGAATAGAACGCGTAGAAGTAGCCATACGAAGCATTAGGCACGGGAAGGTTTTGTTTGATCCTGCCAATTTAGCCCAGGCGGGAATGAGGATTCCCGAGATAATAAGAGAATTACCCAGTGATAAAAACATGGAGAGGATTACATTTGAATTAAAAAGAATAGAAATTAACATCCGTAAGATTACTGATAAAATAGGGGGGACGCTAGGCACTTTAGGTTTACTCTCTAAAGAAGGGGTCCTAACTATACACAAGACAATAAAAGTTTGTGGTCCATTAAGTTTTGGTCCATTAAAAGAAATTATCAAAGAGTTATATGCCCTGCGGTCATCGGTAGAAAATATCCGGGAAGACTTTAACTCCAATTATAACGGAAAGAAACATACTAAAAAAATTCTCTTAATAGAGTTTAATAATATTTTAGCTATATTTAACGCAGTTTTAGAAAAACTAGAAAGCCGCGCTGAATTAGCAACTGCAACATCTTCCGAAACAATACTACCGCTTGATGAGATTATTAAAAAATTTCACTCAGTAACAATAGAGCCTGAGCATCTTCCGCCTATACGAGTCAAGGGTAATCGGCTCTCTTTGATAAGCGCTATAGCGAACATTATAAACAACGGGAACTTTTTTGCTATGATAAACCGAGGTAAAGAAGCTGCTGTCAAGGTCTCCGTAACAACTGAAGGGGGTTATGTCAAAATTGATATTACTGATAACGGCGGAGGTATACCACAGGAACTGTTAGAATTAGACCCCTCAACAGGCAAACCTAAATTATTTGTCTTAAATGTATCACAACGACCAGGGGGAGCTGGTTTAGGCCTTACCGAAACTTGGTATGCGCTAAAAGATATGGGCGGTACAATCGAAGTCGAAAGCGAAGTCGGGAAGGGGACGACGTTTACAATACGCTTGCCTATCGCTGACGAATCCTCCAAGGCGACAATAGAACGAAGGCAAAGAGATGAAGACACCTACGTGCATATGCAAGAAGAAAGAAAAAGAAGATTTATCGAAGCCATGAAGGAAAAAGGTGGTCTTGTTGTATCTGCTGACTGGACAGGAGAACTCAAGACAATAAATGATTATTATAACGCAACGGGAGAAAGCCAAAGTTTGGTAGAGTTTTTAGGTGTATCAAGGAAGGTGCATGTTGATTTTGGACCATTTTCAGGTAAGCCGGGAAGGCAGGTATTACTCTATGGAACGACTCTTTTAACATTTTTTGGTGCGCCTGAGCCAAAAGTTGTTGACGGCAAAATTGAAACTCAGTACGACGATACGATGATATATGTCAACGGCGAGCTTACCCTTGATGAGCAAAATGTCATAAATCCCGAGCCTTTACTTAAATTTTTGACAGAAGATGATGTGATAAGTGTTAAACGTAAAAGCACCCCAGAGCCCCCCAAACCCGCCCAAGGCGGGATGGTGGTTTCGAGGCGGGAAGCCCAAAAGCGGCTGAATGTAGATGCGGCTATGCTGCTTCAGTTCAGGGCCGAATGGCTCACCCCTGAGACTATAGAGCTTATAAAAAATAGGGAGTTTCAGCTAAGGGTCAATAAGGCCTGGGCTGAGGCCTACCCTGAACAGTATCAGATTATAGAGGAGTGGTGGAAGGCTATAACTGGGCTCCTTGGGGCATATACAGGCTTTAAAGATGCGATAATACTTACTGAAAATGGCAAAGCCGGCCTCATTGAGATCACTTGTAATGACAGTGATGGGGGAGAGGTAGGCCGATCTTCTGTGCAGGTAGGGGATACTCAAGATGTGGGATATAGAGTCCTTGGGCTCCTAAATCTGGCATTTGCCGGTAGCAATATACCTCTGATAAACAACAGCAGCCAAGCTGAGGCGCATAACCATATAATCGCCTTTATAAACGAGCAATACGAGGCCTTGACAGGCGTTAAAAACTATATAGATAGCTCATCTATTGAGGATATAAATAAGAAGAGAGCAGTTATAGAGATAAACCTGCCTCCAATAAACAGAGTTGATTTCAATAACGAATTAGAGCTCAATATGGCCATAGAAACCCTCAGGGCCGTATAATCCACCCTGCCTACCTAAGCAAAAAACTCTAAAAATAATTGTAATAAAATGACCTCTTTTGGTGTCTATATTAGTGAGGGGCATCAAAGGAGGTGATGGATTATTGCCTAAAAAAGGGGTTGATTTTTGTCCAAAAGAGAGTATACTAAAAGGGCTTGAATGCCCAGAAAGGGGCAAAGGAAATGAAGAGTAAATCCGCAAAGACCATAAAACCTACACCAGAATATGACTCTGAAAGAGAGACTAGGGTCATACTGGAAAGAGTCGAATCCAACATAAGCCTTCTAGCAGAGGGACACGGGACCCTTAATAGAAAGCTGGATGGTCTGTCAAACAGGCTAGATAACGTAGAATCAGAGCTTGGTACCATAAAGATCGCTGCTATAGAAAACAGGAACGATATAAGGACATTAAAGGTGGGGCAGGGAGAGATCAAGAATAAGTTAGATACAGTAATCAATAACACATTGGCAAACCATGAACAGCGCCTGCTGAGGCTAGAGGCTGCTTAATATATAAAATACCCCTCTTAAAAACCCTCTCTCTGAAAGGAGAGAGGGTTTTTGCTTGCTTGACAAGCTCAACAATGTCATGTATACTATATATGAGTATACACTCAATAATCAAACCTGTGGAAAAGCTGTTTATAAAGCAAACTAAAATAGGTATTTAAAAATGAGCAAATTAAAGCGCGGTAGGCCTAAAAAACCGAGAAATATACAAAATGAGCCTGTAATAAGGCAGTTCAGCCCAAGGGGCCGCAGGGGCAGGCCGGATCATGTTGATTTAGCCATAGATGAGTACGAGGCCCTGAGATTGGCCGATTTTATAGGGCTAAGCCAGAAAGATGCAGCCACGTCTATGAAGATATCCCAACAGACCTATAGTAGGGTCCTTAAAAGGGCTCGCAGAGGCCTTGCAGAGGGGCTTATCTTAGGGAAGATCATTAATATAAAAGAGTCGCCTAAAAAGACCCGGAAGAGTAGGAAAAAGGGGCGAGAACCCCAAGAATTACCTGCCTAAGAAGCTAACCTAAACAAACCTACACAAAGCCGCACCAGCCTTATTCCCCTTGTATTCCCAATGTCCTATAATATATCTTATGTTAACTACGCTATATACGAATCATGGTCTG
>JABMRJ010000173.1 GCA_013202745.1 Candidatus Omnitrophota bacterium | reverse complement strand
TCTCCACTTGGCATGTTTTGACAACAAGGCCGGGGCAAGCGGGGTTCTTTCTCCTATGCCGACATCTATGCCTGCTTCCGCTAAAGCTCTTACTGCCGCGAGTGATTTTCGCCAATACCCATCTGTAATTAAAACACGCCTTTGTGTCACTCTACGCTTCCTCTTAGATAATTAACCGAATCATAGTATCAACCTATACTAGTATATTGGGCAATATTATATCATATAAATGACTTAAACTAATTCGTTTATTTACAAACGCACAGACAGTTTCCTGTGACCGAAGGTAATCCCACGACTGAAAGGAGTCCCGAGCACCGCAATAGATAGCATAGGCCGCGAGGGAAACACCTTATTATTTTATACAGACTGCGAGGAGTGTGGCGCAAAAGCGTTTCGGGAGTTTCGGCTGGGGCTTTTTGATCCTGAAACAGTAGGGTGGAACAAGAATTGGGATAAGGAAAAGCTATTCTTTTTTTAACGATAAGATGTAGTCTTTGGAGGCGATGAGATCGTTGAGGCGATCGACATAGCCTTGCGAAGGTATACCTTTGTTGTACGGCATATTTGTTTCCACTTCTAATGCTTGTTTAGCATATTTCAAGGCCATTTCATAATTTCCTTGTGCTGCATATTCCAAATATTTAGCTCGTTCAACAATCGGCGCTTTCGCCCAATCATTCACATATTCATCTCTATCTATTACTACATATTTTAGGGCTTTTTTATAATCTTGCATTTTTTCATATGCATCTGCTATATGAAGCAAGGCACTTCCTTTATCGCCGGACCATTTTGACTTCTTATAAATCTCTTCAAAAACCTGAATTGCCTCTACATACTTACCTTCTTTTTGCAAATTTTTCCCTTTTCTAATAAGATTCTCTATTTTGTTTGCATCTAAAAGCTTATCTTGGAAGTAATCTTTTTGCCCTTTTGTCAGTCCCATTAAAAGGATTGCATTTTTTCTATCTTTAGAAGTTTGATTTTTGTAAACGCTAATTCCAAAAAATATTGATGCCAGAAATATTACAAAAATGATGATGATCTTATTTCTTGTCTTCATATTAATAAACCACTTTCTTTAAATCAACTACATATTTATCATTATCTTCATCATAATCAACACCAGTAGTTTGCAATAAAAATCTCTTTAATTCTTCGCTATCATTCGCTTTGGCCGTGACTTTTGCAATAAATGCACTTGCTTTTTGTCTAAGCTGTGCAAGTTCAGGATCGTCGCCTGGTTTGTTCGGATCATAGAAGTAATCCGTATGGCCTATGCCTGTTAATTCTATAGCAATTTTGTTTTCTGGTAAAGAACTATTGTCAAACAAATGCGTGCCATCAAAGTCTTCTCGAAAAGCCTTATTTAAACCATCAAACCATGTGTCTTTATCGCCATAGATTGTAACCACTGTCTGAACATTCGTATTCGTTATGTATCTTTCTGGTTTAAGCGGAGTTCCGACGAGAACTATTGAGTTTACATCTATAGTTGGATTCGCATTAAGCAAATAAATGAACGGGTCGCCGGAGCCGCTAAAACAAACACCTGTCATATCCGGAGGGAGACTCGTGCCATATTTTGCTTGAAGCGCTCCTAATATCTCCGCTGCAACTTGTTCGGTATGTAAACACCATCTTATTGCATCTCGCCCTATATCGCTAATAGTACTCATCCATCCGCTATCAATATCGGTCAAATAATCGAATATCTCCTGCTGTTTGTCGATAAACGGTGCACTTAAATCCTCCATTTCTGAAGCATTCTCAAGGTCGTAAAATTTCTTTGTCAATCTACCCCAATCCAGCGTTCCTTCTACTCTTTCTACGTATCCGTTGTTTATAAGATCTTCAAATAAATCTAAAGGCGAGTAGTCAAGTTCGATCAGCCCTCTAAAACAGAATTCAGCAGCCATATCCATATATAGTGGTATTAGCGTTATATCTTCCTCTGGAAGAGGGTCGGCAATGGCTAGGTCATCAGCAAAATTGGAGAAAGACCGAGGTGAAGTATATGCATTTTGATTAGCAATTCCATTCATAAGCACATAATAGTTAATCACCTCTTCTTTTTGTTCCGTGGTCAGCGAACTCCATTGAGCCACATCTATGCCAGTTTCTGACGTAACAGGTTGGTTCAACGCCATGATGAAGTCTATTATCCCCATCATTTCGTCATATTCGAATTCGAAGATACGGCCTTGGTTCTGGTCTATGACGATGCCGCTTGTAGGCACACCGTTTGCGTTTAAGTTAAAGCCTGCCTCGATATCGGTAGGCCGGATTTCGTAATTCTGTCCATTGCCCGTTACCCACATATCTGTAATAGCAATTCCATCTATTACTTCATATGTTAAACTTGTACCTTCGTATGTACCTTCAAGGGTTCCATCGGTTAAGCTAATTTCGCCCGTAACTGCATTTACTGAATACGTGCCACGCTCCCTTATGTCGTAACCAAGTTCGTTCTGATAGTCACGCCCTATGATTTCATCGGTGTCAGGATCGAGATATAGGAAGAAGTTAGAAGTGAATGTTACTTTTTTTATCAATTCACCGTTTTCATTTATCATTTCAGCGTCTCCCGTCAGAAAATCAGCTATACCGCCTCTTCTGTTTATCGCTCTTATGGCATCATCGGTAAATACGCCTGAGATGTAGTTTTCGAGAGCAGCAACTATACCTTGTTCCTGTAAGATGTCGATAAAAGCTACGAGCTGCATGAAGTGATATTCCCTGTCCCAATTACTACTCCACCCTCCTGTCTGTGGATCAAAAAGCCCAAACGTAAGGGCATTTACGCATGAATTGTAGAAATTCTGAAGCATTCCTTCGAATATTCCCGCCATCGTATCTTGAGGATTTTCAAAGAATCCCTCGACTGCTCCTGCTACGGCGTTTATTATCATGTTGTTTATGATTGGATTTAAGCCTATTGCATTTCCGGCGAGGCTAAATGCGATACTTAAGGTTTCCGGGGTGTTTAATTCGTCAATGAAAGCGTCCCACATGTCATCAACGATGTCAGCCGGCATGCCTCCGGCGCTGTATGTCCCCAATCCTGCTCTTAAGGAACTTCCTATGCTTATAGAAGCAAGATACGTTTAGCTGGCATAGAGACACCAGTAGCGTAATTATAGCAAGACAGATTTCTGGATTTTATAACAAGGTCTACTTTGAAGAGCTACTGGGTAGGATTTATGAAATAGCTGGTCTGTCTATTTGCTCGTACATATCATCATGCATATCTTTGATGTTCAATGTTTTTCTTTTACCTTGATTTACCATCTGCACTCTGTATTCCTCGGCCATACGCTTTATGTCATTCTCCGTTGCGTTTTCAAGAATTCGAATATTGTTTTTCGCAACTTTATAATTAGGCTCGATTTCAAGGGCTTTTCTAAAACAGCTTTCGGCGTTTTTCTTATCTAACAGCAAAACATGCGCAACGCCGAGATTTAACCATGCAACATGATTTTTTGGAACGATAGCAAGATGCTTCTTATATAATTTTATCGCTTCCTTTGGTTTATTTTCGCCCAAGAGCTGCATGGCTTTATTTACAACCTCTTCAGCCTTTTTTCTCGTTTCTTCTCCGGGGGCAAGATTTGATATGGCAATGGAGAATTTAATTATTTTTACTGTATTGCCCAACTCTTCCCTTTCTTTAAGAATTAACTCCTTAGGAGTGCTGCCATCAAGTTCATCAAACTTCGTATCGAGCCAGTCTTCAAAAGCTTTCTCGGCTTTTATAGACGCTTTTCCCATGTCTTTATGGCGCATTGGGTTTACCACCTGCTGAACGTATGTCATTCCTGCACTTATGAGGGCTATCTCAAAAGGACCTTTCTCAACATGTCCTTTTATGAAACCATTCCACACATCCATATGCGCTTTGATCAACTCCTTTATGTCGAAGTTAGCATGAGGCCTGAGACGCGACATGAATTCCCGCTGGATATCATTAAAATGCCCCTTATTTTCGACCTGCTCTTTAGTTCTTTGTATTATTTCATCGATGTAGCTATCGTCGAGGCTGCATTCCTTGCATATGAGCCTGAAACGTTCAGGTGGTGGAAGTTTTTCCGGTTTTTCCTGAGTGTAAAATATTTTACATATTGCAAGAGGTGTAAGTCTTTGAGGTTTTTTCTCATTTTTTGCACTAAGAAGCGATAGTTTTAAAATCCGGCTTGACTGCAACGGAAAAGGAAAGGCTCTACCAGTAAGTATAAAATCACCTTTGTAGGGAAGCGTCCTCATAATAACAAGCTGCCCCTTTATTACATGCTTGGTTATCGATGTATCTTTAATGCTGAACTCCTTACCGCTCAACATATCGTACGCCTTCATCTCTTTCCCCATACGGATAGCCTTTACCTCGAAGATACTATAGATGGTATTTTTAAGCCCAGAGTAAAGGATTTTCGTATCTTCATCGAGATCGCTATTTTCAATGAAATATTCGAGCAAATTTTTTGATAACGTCTTACTTTTATGATCAAAGATATACCAATCTAATACTATGTTACGTTTGTCTCCGTCAGGCATGTTGAGCTCTTTCAGAAATGCCATCTCATAGTTAAGTTCTTCGAATAACTCTGGCCTTTCGGACATAAAGTCCGCGAGGCGGCGATAAAATAACCTCATTTCTTCCCTATATTCAGGTTCTATCATTTTATGCCTCTACTTAGTTACTTTCCAGTGCCCGCCCTTAGCCGGTCCGATACGACGGATCACACCTTTTCCCTTTAACTTTGCCAAATTATTCTCAACAGCTGTCGTACTTATCCTGACAGATTTTGCTATAGAATCTATGGTCGCGAATTTGTCGGCAACAATAAGCCGCAATATCTTCTCCTCATTTTCTCCCAACTTTACACCCAACTTTTCTCCCAACCTTTCTCCCAACCTTCCTGCCAAACGTTCATCAGTTTTTTCTGCGAATTTATTCTTGGTCGAATAAATGTTTACGAGAAACATATACTCGTTGGTCTCAACGGTGGGTAGTTTGGGCTTCAAAGGGTGCGCTTTATGCTCTTCGAGTATCTTGTTCCATCCCTCACCAAGCTCCTCGATATATTCAACCTTTGCCAATATCTTGGCTATGATAGGATTTCTCGAAAACTGCATCTTGGCAATGCTTTTTAGAGTCACACCTTTCGACAGGCCTCCCGGGTTATAAAACTCTATCCTGTTCGAGAACATCTTTATGATTACCTTCGTCCCGAAATTCGAATAATCCCTATGGCAAACGGCGTTTGTAACAAGTTCACGTATCGAAAACCAGCCATATTCTGGTATGTCTTGTCTACGTACTTCGCCTTTTTCCAGCCGGGACATAACAGCCGTATTATCCTTTATGTATTTGTTACAACTGTCTATCTGCTGAAACAGATTGCCAATAAATTCCTTATAATCCAATCGCCTCACATCCACATTCTCTGTGCCATATCTAGCGAGAGCGACATAAGCGTTCATAAAGAATTTCTGTGGGTCTTTACCAAACAGAAGGATACCCGCATTGGTAGGCTTGTTATTTTTGATGCAACCCAGGGATCCTAATATGGTTTTTGAAGTACCTACGATTTTCTTCCCGGTAACCCTCTCATATAACGGAATAAATTCCTTCTTAACGAACCCCCAATCGACATCTTTTAAATTCGCCCCTTTACAAGTCTGTTTATCAAACTGCAGTTTCTCTTTATGTTTTTCGAGTATCAGTGTTTCGTAATCGTCTTTTGACATTTTCATCGTCGACTTGCCCACCCTTACATAGGGTTTCCCTAATGCAAGGGATGGCTTGTTCTGCGACTCTTTTACTTCTACAACGATGACATCTTTGCTCTTAATTCTTACAACGGTAATATGAGGGTGAATTTTAGGATCCGTACGTAACGAAATTTGATTAGCAAGATTCTCGACCGTACCTTTGCCAATTTGAACGCCGGCGACTTTTCCTGTTCGAGAAACCCCAATAAAAACTCTTCCACCTTTGGTATTCGCAAAGGCAGACGCAGTCTCTATAATTTCGGCTATCTCCGATAAAGATTGCTTCCATTCAGACGTGGCAGATTCGTCTTTGTTTAATAGTTTCAACAATTCTTTTGATTTCATATTATTGGCCTATATTATACCTTATGAATTTTATCCTTGGAAGAAAAATTATTACACGTTCATATGGCTAAATTTATCATTATTTCTCTTTAGATTCAATCTAAAAACTTCCATCTTTATCTTTAATACGTTAAAAAGCTCATGCAACCTCTTCACGTCGAAGGAGCTTTACTTTCTCTTCCGCGCGAGTACTCTTATAAAAATGATTCGGGTTTTCGGCAACAATCATTTCATATGCCTGGCAAATTCTCGTTGACTTGAGCCCCAATGTCTTTTTTACCTGCCCAACAGTGCAACCTCTCCGTAACATATCGATAGCTCTTACATGCCTTGACGCATATGGCTTAATGGGCTTGTTTCCTCTATATTTCCAGAATATCTCATAAATGCTGCTCTCACAAAAAGGATCACCCCATTCGTTTAGAAATAATTTGTCTGTTGGAACTTTGCTCCTTTTTGCGAATACAGGCCTTGAGACCTTAAGATACCGCTCCATGGCCTTATGGGTTTTTGCGTCCAATGGTAAGTGACTATAGTGCCCTGCCCCTTTCCAAAAAAGCACCTTTTTCTCGAGGTTGACATCCTGTACGTTAATATCCTTGTATTCTCGAGTCTTTAAGGGGGCTTGATACCATAGCCGTATGAGAGCGCGGTCTCTTATACCGGTATATGAATATTGGTCCGGCCGGGAAGCAAATTCTTCTATCTCTTCTTTTGTCGGGAAATACCAGTGAATACAAGGCTTTGCTCTTGGGATCTTCAGGTCGGATGTCGGATTAGATTGAATATACCTACTCTCGAACAAGAAATTAAAGTACCTCTTTAGAATATTGAGCCTAAAGATGATCGCGGGTTCCTGTAGGC
Source organism: Candidatus Omnitrophota bacterium (assembly GCA_013202745.1). GTDB lineage: Bacteria > Omnitrophota > Gorgyraeia > JABMRJ01 > JABMRJ01 > JABMRJ01. Next base: position 6,993 of record JABMRJ010000173.1, on the reverse strand, counting down.
GTTTGCCCACATGTGAAATGTATTCATTTATAATGTAATTTTTACATTTTTCGAGATCAGAAAGCGTTACATTCTTCATATTCTCGCTCTTTAGATATTTGGCGAAAAAGATTACCGCCTTTAAGGCTTTATTTATGATATTTGGATACAACTCGTCTTTTACAAGATGCTCTTTGAATTCTTTTAATAGAGGAATTTTCTCCACCCATTGTTCCTCTTTCATCTTTAGCTCATTTCTGGCAAGCGTCGTATAGGTTCGGGCCGTATTGAGCGTTACGCCTAATGCAACTCGTATATTCGTAAGTTTCATGCCATTTTTTCGCATGTGATTGGCGGTAGCTTGTCGCATAAGTTTTGGATATATCCGATTTTTATTTCTGTAGCCATTATACTTATTAAACATCACTGTTAGTGTGCCATCGCTAAAGGGTTTTCCCCACCGACCAACAAATAGCAGGGTCGTAGGCTTTTTAGTCCATTTTACGATCTCAGGACGCCCTGTCTTAAGATAGGTTTCCAAAGCCTGAAATGCCGAATCTGTCATCGGTATGACGGTTTCTTTTGTTCCTTTTTTTGGATAGACACGCTTGTTTTCCAAGTCAATCTGGTCCACCGTAAGCTCTTTTAATTCCTTATTTTTCAGCGGTACTATAGACATAAGCGCTATCACGGCTTTATCACGCATGCCACTGATTGAATTGTCGTTTACTCGAGATAATAGCTCTTCGATCTCCTTTTCGGTAGGAAGATAAAGCGGAAGTTTTGTACCCTTTGTGGGCATTTTGAATTTTATCATTGGATTACGGCGTATCGCTTTATTTTCCACCAGAAACTGAAAGTATCTTTTTAAGCACAGAAGCCGGCATACAACTGTCGCTCTACTCAGATTCTTACCCTCATGCGTGACATATTCTTCCAATAGGTGGGTTTTATACCTCTCGGCATCCTCTGGCCTTACTTTATCCATTTCCTCTGAGCCAAATAATTCGGCAAATTTGAAGCATGCGCTAATCGCTGTGGTCATGTTCGAGGGACTCTTATACTCTTTTAAAAGTTTTTCCTTAAACTCGTTTAGTAGCGGTAGCACGTTTAAATCTCCTTTCTCTTGGGTGATGTTTTTCATGTAATTCTTTTAAATCGTTCGCGGTAAGTCGGGTATAAAGCTGAGTGCTTGAAAGCCGTTTATGGCCAAGTAGTATTTGAATTTCGCGTATCCGCGCGCCATTGCGTAAAAGATGAACTGCGCAGGCATGCCTCATTAGATGGGGATGTATCCTTCTTTTACCACGATATTTCGAAAATATCGCTGCCAGGGTCCAGCCTGTGAGCGGCTTGCCATTTACCGTAAGAAACAGCTTGTCCGTCTTAACTTTCGCGTACTTTAAAAGTCTCGGGCGTGCTATTTCGAGATATTTACTAAGAATTATATAAGTCGAGCGTAGTATTGGTATACCGCACTCATAGCCGTTTTTGGCTCTTTTTGGATAAATAAATTTTTCTTTCATGTCCACATCACCGAGAGTAAGCTCTCTCAGTTCAACGTTTCTTAACGGGCATGTGTATAGCAATTCAATGATAGTCCTGTCTCTTATTCCCTGGTATGTGAAAACATCCGGTTTTGCCAGCAATTCCGCGATATCTTTTACGTCTGGAATGTAATCTGGAAAATGCCTTTTCCATTTTGGAAATTCTAAATTATAAGTAGGCTCAAGGAATATTTTTTTACGCTGAAGCAGAAATCTAAAATACATCATTAAGAATGAAAGCTTGTGGGCAATTGTTACATTATGAAGGCGCTTGCCATCTTTTGTTAAATATTCGGTCATAAGATATATTTTGTATTTCTCAATATCCTTTTTTGAAATTTTTCGCATATTCTCGGTTTTCATATATACGGAAAATTTAATCACGCCATTCACGGCACTTCTTATTCTTCCAGGATGAGTACCCTTTTCAGTTAAATGCTCTTTAAACTCATTCAATAACAGGAGCATGAATTATTCCTTTCTCGCGAGGATGAGTCTTTTCTAATACCTTCCTTAGCTTCGTAGCTTTAACATCAATGTAAATCTGAGTAGTATCTAAAGATTTATGGCGCAAAAGCTCCTGAATGCATCTTACATCTGCCCCGTTATCATAAAGATGGGTTCCGCAGGTATGTCTCAAGGTATGAGCATCGTTTTTTCTTTTAATTTTCGCAATCTTTGCATATTTATGAACGATGTGTGATGGCATGTCATCCCCCAGGGGTCTTCCACTTTTGGTCAAAAACAAGGTTTCTTCCAAGTCATTTTTTACAAGTTTCGATCTTGCATATTTTATATATTCTTCTATATATAGAGCCGCAACTCTTCCTATGGGCACTGTTTCATCGCCGCCACCCTTGGGATGCCTTATCCTGACAAGCCGATATTCCAAGTCTACGTCTTTTACCGCAAGGAGTCTCGATTCGGTATTTCTTATACCGCATGAATAATATAATTCGAGCAAGGCCTTGTCTCTCAAGCCCAAGGGGGTCTCCGGGTTAGGGGCATTCAAGAGTCTTATCATTTCTCGTTCGCTTAATGCTTCTCTTACTCTCTTTTTAGGTGGATTTTTAACTATAATATGGCTTGTGGGATCATAGAGATAATGCTTTTCTCTCACAAGAAATCTAAAGAAAGTCATAAGCCCCACCATTTTATGATTCCGCGTACTTATAGTTAAATATCTTTCTCTGTATTTCATACTGGATAGATATATTTGATATTGCGTTACTGTCTCCGGGGTAACCTCCGAAAGCTTCTCGATAGACTTAGACTCTATATAACATATAAATTGTCTTATATAAGGGATGTAAGTCTTAATACTTCTCTCGGCATACCCTTTTGTAAACATGTATATCTTAAAGCTGGCCAGTTCTTTTTCACCTAAATTTTTCACAAGAAAAACCTCAAAAAGCTGACAAGGTCAAAATCCATTTTCATATCTTCTTTATTTTCCATTAGTTACGAATTTTTGACCTTGTGATTTCAAATTGACAAGGCTGACAAGGTCATGGCTGCCGTTAAATAAAAGCCGGTATTGCATGATCTTGCCGTTCTTTCCGCTTACGATCTCCACCAGTTTTGCTTCTATGAGCTCCCCTAGAGCTCTCCGAGCTACGCTCTCAGTAACCCCGGAAAAAGCGCTGAGCTCCTTTCTCGTAAAGGTCGCTTTATATATAGGTATAGTGTGTATGGCTGCTTTTTCCGATATGAGGTCTTCTATATCCTTTAAGATTTTGAGTGCCTCATTCTCAAGCTGGATATTCATTCGTATGATTTCTTTCATTAGATGATTTGCGATTTCGATATCAAAAAGGTCGACTTCGATGTATTCTTCTCCGCTATCTTCAAAGCGCTTTATGTCCTTGTGGTACTGTCTTAAAAGGCATATCGCTTTCACTAAAGCTAAATATTTCGGCTGCATGGTTTTTGTGTTAATTACTTTCTCAGACGCGGGCTCGTTTGAATACGGATTTACTATTAAATAGGGCTTAATAAGCTTTTGCGCATTTTTATGTTTCCGTTTTATATTTTCCCTTCGTTTCGCTTTTAATATGCCGTCCAGGGTATCTTCCTCGCGTTGTTTTTGAAGTATGCGTTTTGTTTGCTCTTCCGATTCATCGACCTTCAATATGATAAAATGCTCAAGAAAACTTTTAAGTTTTTTAGGATTAGATACGCTTATAAGCACCGAAATGGGTCCTTTAACCTTATAATCATGACTTCTAAGCTTGCCTGTCTCAGGGCTTTTATGGGTAACCGAATAAGAGAGTCCTTTATTCTGCAAACTCACAAGGATGTACTCGAGATCCTTAAGGGAACTCTCATCATCAATCACAAGAACTTTGTTCTGAAGCGATAACTCATCCCTATAAAAGAGAACCTGCGGTGAAATCTTTGTAAACCGTTCTACGTCCGCTTCGGGAATGATATCCAAGAGCGTGTCCTTAAGCATATCTTTGCCGGACAAAGGACTTCCATGCAAAAGCACGGATAAAGGATGCCTTAACTTGCGGGACGTGAGAGCAAGGTATCCTAAAAGTATATTTGCTTCTTCTTTTACGATTCCGAGATTCGAGAAATCTTTTAGTATTGCGCCTGCTATATCATCTGCTTTGAGGAATTTTAAGGCCTCTTCTTTTTCAAGATTTGAGATTTCGGTAAATTTTTCCTTTTTCTCAAGGATTATTTTTGCCTGTCTATCTTCAAGGTCATCTGTGATTTTAAGCATGTCCTGATATAAGAACCCTTTATCGAGCCTTATGAGCTTTCTTGCCTGCTGGATGAAGTTACGTCTCTGCCGGTCTGCATACAAATCGATCGTATCAAGATGCCAGAGATTTTGGTGCGTAGCTTTGAGGTTGACCTTTAAACAATCTAATCTGAACGGATCAAGCCTTCTTACCCTGTAGCGACGGTCCTCAAACTCATAAAATATCTCCTCACCGCGTTCTTCTATGATAGGCTCTGCCATATCGATTTTGGGTTCTTTTACGAGGGTCAGACAGTAGTTCTTCTTTAAGCCTTCTACGACAAGGCGTGAGAGTGATTTTGAGTCAATATCAATATAGCCTATGGCGATGCCTTGAGATTTTATCTTCTTAGAGAACTTTTGCAGGTTATGAGGCGCTACAAGAAGTGTTATGGATTTAGTTTGGTATTTTTCAAAAAGCGCGAGGTGTCTATCGTTAAGGGCATCGCCTATTATGCTTACGGTTTCCCTGAGACCTATAGAATATAGTAGAAGCGCATTCAGCACAGAGTCTGTAAGGTATATCTCCTTTGAGCCTTTAAGGGCATCAATATTGAAGAAAACTTCGCTCCCGGGTAAGAACTTTTCCTTCCCATCAGAGATACCTATACCCATGATACTAGAAAATGTCTTGCCTTCAGAGCAAATAGGTACAACAAGACAATCCTTCAAAGCCTCATTAAGGTTATCGTCGAGTATCCCCATCCGTTTCAGCTTATTCAGTGTATCCGGATCCTCGGGAAGGGCATCGCATAATACACCGGAATACCCTAACTTGAAGTTAATACACGTTTCCTGATGGGACAAACCGACTTTTTGGAGATAACTCTTTACCGCACTTTCTTCAAAGAGGCGTGTGTGGTAATAGTGTATTATTCTGCCTAAAAGCTCCCTGTCTTCGTATTTCATGCTTTACCTTTTCAATGGCGACATGATAGCTCTATGTCCGAATACATCAAGTCTTTTCTTGGACATTTTTACATAACTCGAATTTATGTCTATGCCTACATAATTCCTGCCTAAAGCCTTTGCCATAAAGCAAGTCGTTCCGGCGCCGGCGAAAGGATCTAATACAATGCCACCCTTAGGACAGCACTTGCTTTCCTTGTCATATCAACTAACCAATCACAAATCCTCCGCTATTCTTGGCAAACTCAATAAATTCTTTTACAACTTCTGCGTTAAACTTAAAAGCACGAGCAGGATAATTTAACGCTTTGGCAATATCTATCGCTGTTTTGTAGGAACCTTTATTGCTGTTTCTAAGTGTATCAAAAACATATTCTTTTTCATGCTGTTTTATCTTTCCTTCTAACATTAATGTTTCTAATCTATCGGCCATTATGCGTGCTTGTTCTTCCTCGATAAATACAAAAGAATTGTAATGTCCATCTTCAATCTGTTTAGGGGCCAAGATATCTTTACAGTGTTCGCAAACATAATTCCATAGAGGTGGCCACCACCAAATATTTGCCCTAAAATATTCTCCTTTCCTATTCTTACATTTAACTCCAACCAAATCAAAGCTCATAAATGCCTCCTTTTTAATAACTTTATGCCATATTTTTCATGTAACACTTCACCATTTTTGAATATAAACTTTGCATGATCAGGCGATCTTTTATTTGGGTCTCTGAAATTTTCATATTCATATATAAATTTTAACGTTGGGTAAAGCTGAGAGATTCTAATAATCCCTACCACAGGCGGATAACACCCAGCAACGAATTCATAAGTATCTGTTTTTTCGTTATAGGTAAAATCCCACGCATCTGTAGGCGTCCCCCAATTTGCCATACACCATTCATCCAAATCGTCAAACCTATACTTCAATGGAAGTTTCGCCTTTATTTCTCCGGACGGATCGTTCTCTCGTACATAACAAAATTCTTTTGGAAAAGGAATAAAATTATCGAGTAAAAAACGCTGTGGTTGTCCATCGCCATAGTCAGCCTTGGCTTGCAGGACAAATCTCTTAATTTCCCTTTCGTCTCCTTCAAGTCTCAAATAATTTACGCATTCGTCTTTCATCTCTTTACCCTCCTTCTGTTTAGTTGGTTTAACTTTTTATCCCTATTTCACTCCTTACAAACTTGTCAGTAAATCTGCAAACTCTTTTATCAAAAATAATATCCTTGTGTCGAATAGGTTTCGCCAAAGATATTCCTTCAAGCGTCCTACATCTGCTTAAAGCCACATATACCTGTCCATGTGAAAACGCTCCATTGCCCAGATCTATAATGATATCGTCAAAGGTGTGCCCTTGACTTTTATGGATGGTCACTGCCCAGGCCAGTTTAATGGGATATTGCGTAAACGTTCCGACAACCTCCTTTTCCGTTTCCCCTCTCTCCTTATTATATGTATGCTCAAATTGCTCCCACTTATCCTGAAGAACCTCGTAAACTTCGCCGTCAATCAAGACCTTAACGCAATCCAATGTTACCTCTTCTATTACTGCAAGTGTTCCATTCACCCACCTCTTATCTCGGTCGTTTTTAATCAGCATTACTTGAGCGCCTTTTTTGAGTTTTAAGTGATAGGCAGTTGGATAGGCGTCCCATGGGAATTCTCCCGTTATTGTTGCATAATATGCACATTCTTTAGCGTCCAGTTCTGCCAAACGACGTTCATTTATGCCCCCTGCGAGTCTATTTGTAGGTGTTAATATCAGATGGGGGTTCAGCGGATCTTCTCCCGCTGCTATGTCTACTC
>JABMRJ010000172.1 GCA_013202745.1 Candidatus Omnitrophota bacterium | reverse complement strand
CATTTGGGGAATCCTGAACAGCTTAAGAATTTGCCCCTTCTTCCCCATTTTATGACCATCGGCCTTCCGCACTCTTCGCATATTTCTTTGGTCTCTACTACTATCTTCTTGATAGATTCCATGGCAGTCTTGGCCTTCTCGAGGGTCTTCTCAAACGGGTCATAGAAACCTCTCAGGACCTTAACCCATTTGACCTTTCCGCTCTCAACATTGTCGAGCTCCGCTTCCATGTTCGCTGTAAATTCCGCATCTATGATCTTGGGGAAATGCTCTATTAAAAGGTCATTTACTATCTCACCCAATTCCGTGGGGTGCAGATACCCTCTTTCGCGTTTTACGTAATTGCGTAAAATTATGGTGTAGATAATGGGCGCATAAGTCGAGGGTCTTCCTATGCCGTTCTCTTCCAACTCCTTGACTAAAGATGCGTCGGAAAATCTGGGCAGGGGTTTGGTAAAATGCTGGCCATGCACAAGTTTGAGCAGATTGAGCGCTTCACCCACTACAAGGGCAGGCATCCGCCATTCCTCTCTGCGCCGCTCATCGGGATCCCGCTTATCATCAGCGCTGTAGACAAGCATAAATCCTTTAAATATCACCTTTGTGCCGCTTGCGCGGAATAGATACTTTCCGGCTTTGATATCAACCTGCGTTAAGGAAGTGAGAGCCGGGGACATCTGGCTCGCCATGAATCTGTTCCATATCAATTCATACAGCTTAAATTGCTCAGGGTTTAAAAACCGCCTTAGCGATTCAGGTTCTTTTAACGGCAGGGCAGGCCTTATCGCCTCATGGGCCTCCTGCGCCCTCTTTTTTGATTTATATTCATTGGGCTTTATCGGATAGTACTCCCTGCCGAATTTTTTCAATATATAATCTTTCGCTGCTCTTTGCCCGTCCTGTGATATCCTCACAGAGTCTGTCCTCATGTAAGTTATAAGACCTACGCTCTCGCCCTTATCGAGGTCCACGCCTTCGTAAAGGGTCTGCGCTATTCTCATGGTCCTGTTTACCGGAAAACGCAGTTTATTGAAGGCGTCCTGCTGGAGCATACTCGTAGTAAAAGGTGCGGAGGGTTTTCTCTTGCGTTTCGACTCTTTTATATCGGATACTACAAACTCTGATTTTTTAATCTCTTCGATCGCTTTATTTGCAGACTTTTCTGTTTTGAGCTCGAGGTCTTTTCCGTCAATCTTATCGAGTTTAGCCGTAAAGGAGCGCCTTTCATCCTTGGTCTTCTTTGTAAGATGGGCCACTATATCCCAGTACTCCTGCGGCACAAACGCCTTGATCGCCCGCTCTCTCTCAACTATAAGCCTCACAGCGACAGACTGGACCCTCCCGGCGCTTAAGCCCCTCGTCACCTTTCTCCAAAGAAGAGGGCTTAGGGAATATCCTACTATGCGATCGAGTACCCTCCTCGCCTGCTGTGCGTTCACTTTATTTATGTCTATAGATTTATGCGGGTGTTTGAACGCCCTTTCAACAGCGTTTTTTGTTATCTCATCAAAAGATACGCGGAATACCTTCTTACCCTTGCCAAGAAGCCTTGAGAGGTGCCAACTCATGGCCTCGCCTTCTCTGTCAGGATCGGGCGCAAGATAGAGTTCCGTCTTATCTTTAACCTCCTTTTTGAGTTTTGTCAGGTACTTCTTGCGTTCCGGTATCACTACATACTCCGGCTCGAAGTCATGCTCAATATCCACGCCCATGCGCCCCTTGGGAAGGTCCACTATGTGGCCCATGCTTGATGATACAAGATAATCTTTGCCAAGGATCTTGTTTATAGTCTTAGACTTTGCGGGTGACTCTACTATAACTAATTTCTTTGCCATCTCTTATCCTATCGTTATGTAATTTTTTCCCGGTAGTTCCTTTACGAGCCTCTTAAATTCCATCTTGAGGAGAATGCCTGCAATCTCTTGTGCCGGGAGCCTGGTTTTATCAACTATAGTATCTATATGTTCTGCCTTCTCGGACAAAATATCATAAAGCCTCTTTTCAGTACCTTCTAAATTCATACCCTTCGCTGGAGGAGATGGCCCAACAACAAGATCTGATGTGCTGAGATTCAGTTCTTCTATTATGTCATCTATACCATCTACAAGCTTTGCGCCCTTCTTTATAAGTCCGTGCGTACCCATCGCGGTTACAGTGCCGGCTTTCCCGGGAACGGCAAATACCTCCCTGCCTTCTTCGAGTGCGCTGTAGGCAGTTATGAGCGCACCGCTCTTTTTGGCTGCCTCAACGACCACAACGCCCAGCGATAGACCGCTTATCACCCTGTTGCGTATGGGAAAATTTCTCTTAAGCGGCGCCATCCCCAT
>JABMRJ010000171.1 GCA_013202745.1 Candidatus Omnitrophota bacterium | reverse complement strand
TTTCTTCTGGCGTGCTCTTTGGCCTCGATCGTCCCCTTCTTCTCTTCTAAAGATCTTTTCATATCTTTAACAGTACCTAAAAGCCCGGTTCTTCCCGGCATCTCAAGCAAAGGTGCCAATTCCTTCTCTAATGATTCAGCTATCTTTAAGGCGGCTACTATATCATCATATTCTTCGGCGGCTTCATACTTTTTTCCAAGCTTAGCTACCCTTTGCTGCATAACCTCTGCCAGGACATCTAATAATTCTTTTCTCTTTTGAGTAATTGTGGTATTCAAATCCTTTTGTAAAATTTGCATAATATGCGAAATATCTATCCCGGCTTCAGCTAGCGGAGAAAGGCCTGTAGCTATACCCCCATTGGCCTGAGCGGTCTCTTGCAGCTGTAATACCGGGGCGTTTATATCCGTAGATTCGGAGGCTTCTCTCTTTATCCTTATTACCTCCCGGCATACATTATCTGCCGCGGCCAAGAGGGCGCTTAACTCTTCAGGTGCTAATTTTTCTCCTAACTGCCTGGCCTGACCGAGTATTATTTCCGTAACTTTAGGGTAAGCTTTTAATCCCTCAAATGGGGCTATCGCCGTCATCATTTCGCTTCTCTTTAAAAACTCAAGAAGGCCGGCTTCGCCTATAAAGACGCCTTGATTTGACCTTTCCCTAATAGGCGTTAGTTCCTCCGGATCAAACTCTACGCTATTAATTTCTGTCAGGGCCTCTCTTATTGCCGGTAGATCTCTTTTAACCTGCACAATCCTGATTTCGAGATCATCCTTCTTTTTCCGCTCTCTCTTAGATAGTCTATCAGAGGCAAATCCGGAGAGCTCCGCCGTTTTCTGCTCAAGCCCTCTCTCTAATTCTGCCGCCAAAGACGTAAGTAGATCATGTAATCTTACAAATAGAATATCGATATAGAGCCCTGTTAGTCTCTCATCAGCAGTAATCTTAACCAAGCTCAAGCCGGCTATTCTCTCTAAATCTCTATCTATTCTTCTTAACCTGCTGCGCACCTCGCGTAAGTCCTTAACCTTATTTATCAGCTCAATAATAGCAGTTCTGTCTCTTGCGAATCTCGTAATCTCTTCAATGATCATTTCATCAGGCCTATCGGGTGAAAGTGCGATCAGTTCCCGCAAACGGCCCTGTAAGATGCCCTTCTTCGGTACGTCTTCAAAAGAGAGCTCGTCAATAAGGGCCAAAGAGGCGATCCTGCAAAGCCTCCTCTCTTCTAGTAAATCCCTCTCTACTGTGCCTGAATAACCATGATAGAGCGCCTTTATCTTTTCTACAGTCTCCTTATGCTTTTCTAAAACGCCCAGTATGTTTTCGAACTGATTATCCGGGAAGATAAACTCATCCTCTCTCTTTTGAATCACCGCCTCTATTAATGGATACCAGAGGGTTGTCCTCTCGTCTGTCAGAAGATAAAGAGCCGCAGCGCTGACGCGTTCTGCTTCGTCGTCGTTAAGCCTGCGCCTTAAATACGAGGAAGCGAATTCCTCTGTCATCTTCTTTTTCGTCTGAGACTCCGGAGATACGGCTATATTATTAAAATCTATAGTGTTACCCCGGCCGTCCGAGAAGGTAAACTCATAAACCTCTATAAGATACCTCATCCCTGTGAGGCAATTATCTATCAAAGATGAGGTCTCATCGGCGCTTAAATTATCGCTGGCCGCTGCCGCCCTTATTGTCTCTGCTGCATTCCTAAAATCCTCCGTGCTTATATTGGGGTGTCTTCTGTATATAATCGTCCTCAGGCAACCTCTCTTATCGTATTCGCCGCCTGCAACAAGAAGCATCCCGCCCTTTATAAAAACCTCGAGATTATCAAGACGGGGCAGGGGTTTACCTCTGACGATTGTTGCCGCCATAAACGGGCTGTTTCCTTCAGCCTCATCGACTACAATATTTCCGTCTCGATTAAGATAAAGATCACATACTCTTTCTTTGGGAATCTCAGGGGCTTCTGCATTCCGCCTGAGTATCTCTATAAACTTCTTCCATTGGCCGTCTGCAAATGCGACCTCGGACGGTTCTTTCCTTAACGATGGGATCAACTCCTCGGCGAGCAATTGAGGCACAGGTATTACGCACAATGGCGCATTCTTGAGGAAGTTATCTAATCTTTTACCTTCGAGCCAGTCGCCTATCTCGTCTCGCAACAAGGGGGCATCAGCGAGTACATAAGCAAGGCCTCCCTTCGCCTCACCCTTTGCGATCAGCTCGAATATAGCTTTAGGATCTCCGGCAATTCTTTGTAAGGCCTCTTGGTCATCCACAGGGAGATCCTTCTCTTTATCCCAAAGATATATATGAAAGCTTCTTCTGTGCTCTTTATCGCCGCCGCCGGGAAGTCTAAACTCATAGGCCTCTTTTAATCTTGCCTCTAAGACAGGGGGCATGTTCTTAGTTGCGGGAAGGACTACAATCTCATCCAGATATTCGTCACTCATTATTCTGGCCAGTTCAGCATTGGATAAGGCGGGTATATATCCCAGACTCTCAATTGCTATCATATCTAATGGATCCGGCCTTCCTTCATAAAGGGTAAAGGCCATACACGCAGGCATATCCCGTTTAAGGGTCAGATCCAATATAAATGCCTTTATCTTATCCTTAAGCCTTTCTTTCTCTATCCATGCGCGCGGAGGTTCACCAAGCCGCTTATTTAATATATTCAAAATCTTCTTTCTCTCGTTTACGTCCCTGCCCACCTGCCTTGCGAATATCTTTGCATAACCTTGGTGCGGGATTGCATAATCAAGTCCTGAAACCAAAAATCTCCCCATTAAAGCCAAATCTATAAGCTCGCCAAAATGTGATTCTTCTGTATAATATTTGAGTTCTTCCTCGCTTAAAAAAGAGGAGGGATCCCACCCTTCCCCTTCCAGACCTTCTCTCCTTACAAATACATAGAGGCTCGTCTGCTTGCCGTCGCGATCTCTAAATGGCTCCTTAAGATTGATCTTTAAGAGCATGGGTGCCTTTTCCGGCTCTTCGGGCGAATGGACGTTTACCGAGACTATGCCGTTATCCTTGAGCAGATTCGCTATATCATTGTCGGATTTCTTAGGCCGCATACCCAATTCATGGCGGATTCTATGATGGATAAAGTATATCTTATCATCAACCGCGCCCACCTTGACGGCTACAAGGCGCCTGAAATTAGGGCGGGATATTACATCTCTTTTACCGGATAGATACAATTCCCTCAGGAGCTGGTAATCTTCGGTCTGGTATACTGCCATATCAACCGCTTCATAGACTGCGGCATCTTCTCTGGAGGATCTCAAAACTTTTCCTGATTCATCAATCTTGTATCTTCCCAATACGGCTCGGGCCATGGCGTGCGTAAGACCGAAGGTCCGTAATATTTCATCTGTATTTTTCGAAGGGTCATCTGTATTTCTGACGACCTCTTCAAAATGTGCTACCTCATCATCGCTGCCTGTAAATTCTCCGCGCTTCTCAGAGAAAAGGTTATTCGCAAGCTCCACAGTTACGTCCTTTAAATCTTTAGGGAGCGTTCTATATATGGAGAATAACTCTAACGCTGCCTTTTGCAGACGCTGCCATTTCTTTCTGGTTAGAGTCTCTCCCGTTTTGAAATCAATCTCTTTATCCAGTCTTTCTATCTCATCGAGAAGTTCCGGCG
>JABMRJ010000170.1 GCA_013202745.1 Candidatus Omnitrophota bacterium | reverse complement strand
TGTAATGCTCTACGGAAAAGAGGAGTGTTACATTGACGCTGATCCCTTCTTTTATTAACGCCTTTACCGCCTCGTATCCTTCCCGCGTGCCGGGTACCTTGATCATGATATTTTTTCTGTCGATCCTCTTGTAGACATTCCTTGCATACTCTATCGTTTTTGCGGGATCATGGGCATATTCCGGATAGACCTCTATACTTACATAACCGTCTATTCCACTTGTTGCCGAATAGACCTTCTTGAGCAGATCTGCCGCCTCGCGCACATCAGAGATGGTGACTTCATCATAGATCTCTTTAGCGCACTTGCCCGCCCTTGCAAGACTTCCTATCTGCTCTTTATATATGTCCGATGCGGCCACAGCCTCCTGGAATATGGTGGGATTGGACGTCAGCCCCATTATCCCGTTGTCAATGATCGCTTTAAGCTTACCGCTTTTTATTAACCGCCTGTCGATATTGTCATACCAGGGGCTCTGCCCCAGTTCATACAATCTCTTAAAGGCATTAAGCTTAACTCCTGCCTTCATCCGGATCTATCTCCTCTATTACAATAACGGCTCTCTACTCTAATCGTTTTAGATATTTATAGTAATCGCTATCGGTCGTCAAGATTATAGTAGAGTTCTCGTCCACCGTATCTCTGTATGTATTGAGGGTCTTTATGAATGTATAAAAATCAGCATCCTGCCCATATGCCTCTGCATATATCTTAACGGCCTCGGCATCTGCGTCGCCTTTTAAGATCTCTGCCTTCCTGTACGCCTCTGACGTTATGAGCTTGAGCTCCTTCTCTCTCTGCCCCTCGATCTCAGCGCGCTTACCCTGCCCCTCAGAACGGTACCTCTCAGCGGCGCGATTTCTCTCTGCGATCATACGCTCATAGACCTTCTTGCGGACATCCTCAACGTAGTTTATCCTCTTTATGCGCACATCCACAAGTTCTATGCCGTAGCTTGGAGCGAGCACCTTTGCCTCTAACAATATAAATGACTCCAGGTCCTTGCGCCCTACGTCTATATGCTCAATCGCCTCTTCGCTCGATATGACATCCTCGGTCGATTCCTGCTGGCTCTCGAGTATGGTATTCGTATTCCTTACACTCTCTACGAGGAGTTGGCCCGTAACGACATCGCGCGTTGCAGAATTGAGGATATCATCGAGTCTTGCATGGGCGCTTATCTCATTATTTACAGACTGCAGGAACTTTAAGGGGTCTTTTATCTTCCACCTGGCAGTCGTATCGACCCATATATACTTCTTATCCTTTGTCGGGATCTGGTTTGGGTCACCGTCCCATTCAAGGAGTCTCTTATCAAAATAATTCGCCTGCTGTATAAGAGGTGTCTTAAAATGGAGCCCGGCATCAGCAACCGGATCACCTATGGGTTTACCGAACTGCGTTACCACAACCTGCTGCGTTTCGTCAATTAGATAGATTGCGCCGCTTATAAAGCCGAGAGCAACTATTACAATCAGACCTACAACTATTCCGGATATAATTTTCATTATTCAGCTCCTCCCTTATTGCCAATATTCATAAGCGGTAGAATCGAATCCTGGTCCTTGTCTATAATATACTTCTCTTTCACCTTCGGCATTACATCCTTCATCATCTCAAGATAAAGCCTCTTCTTCGTTATATCGGGAGACTTCTTATATTCAGTCCATGTTGCGAGAAATCTACTGGCCTCACCCTTCGCCCTGTTTACCTTATCGAGTGAGTATCCTTCGGCTTCACGTATAGTCTTCTCCGCCTGGCCTTTTGCCAGTGGTATGACCTTATTATAGGCCTCCCAGGCCTGGTTGATCGCGCGTTCCTTCTCCTGCTTCGCCTCGTTTACCTGGTTGAATGCTGGCTTTACGGTATCCGGAGGGTTTACGTCCAAAAGCTTCACCGTGATAATCTGTATGCCTGTGTTGTACTTATCCAGGATCGCCTGCATCTCTACCTGCGCAAGGTCATTTATCTCTTCCCTCTTCGTCGTCAGGACTTCATCTACCCTGTAATCCCCTACGAGGCGGCGCATGATCACTTCAGAGATGTCACGTACATTATCTACGGGATTCCTTGTATTGAATAACAGCTTTACCGGGTCCTTTACCCTAAACTGCACGATCCACTGTACATCGACTATATTGAGATCGCCGGTCAGCATTAAGGACTCTTCCAGATACTGCTTTGAAGAGTATCTCGTCTTTACGCCCGGCCTGAGTGTCCTCAGTCCAAACTCCTCCTTGAATACCCTCTCAACCTTGACAGGCGTCATCTTCTCTACTCCGAATGGCAGCTTTATGTGCAGTCCGGGCATGCTTAGCCTGGTATACTTGCCAAAACGCTGTATTACACCCACTTCATCAGGCCCTATCGAATATATCGAGCCCAAGAGGCCGATAAAGACTACGAGGCCTACGATGATAAGCGGCGCAGAACCGCTAAGATCGTTAAACTTTTTCCTTCCGGCATTGAGTATATCTTCCGGTGTCTTAAAATCCATAACTTACCCCCTTCAATGAGACCATGATTTACGAACACATCAGTGCGAGTAAATCATATGGTCGAATTGAATCCGCCGAAGCTGTCCAGCGAAGGCGGATCCTGTTATATTACTGTGTTAGATTCTATAACCGCGTTCTTCTCTATTATGACGATGCCGTCTTTTATACAAAAATCCCTCCCATCACACTTATCGGCACCTTCTTTATTCAGGATCTTTACATTGTCGCCTATCCTGGCATTCTTGTCTATTATAGCGTTCTTTATCAGGCAGTTGGCACCTATGCCTATTGAGGGCATCTTTATGCACTTATTCCCCTCTATCTCCTCTATAGTCTCGTAATAATCACTGCCCATAACTATTGAATCTTCAATAGACGAACCGCTGCCTATACGGCTCCTCAAGCCGATTATAGAATGTTTTACAGACGCCCCCTCTATAATAGCCCCCTCCCCTATGATAGATCCGTCGATACTGCTCTTTCTCATCTTAGATGGCGGGAGGTATCGCGGCCTTGTAAATATCTGCCAATCCTCGTCGAAAATATCGAAAGGTGGGATTATATCCGTAAAGAGGAGGCTCGCGTTATAATAATTTTTAATGGTGCCTATATCCTGCCAGTAGCCTTCATATATATATGAGAAGCTCTGCTTTGACTTAAAGTTATCAGGCAGTATCTCCTTGCCGAAATCCATCTTATCGCTATTCGCCAGGACGTCTACAAGGATATCCTTGTTAAAGAGGTATATTCCCATAGATGCAAGAAATGACCTCTTGCCCATGACCATCGTAGAGAGCTTGGATACCTCGAACTCACCCTTGGGTTTCTCTATAAATGCATTTACCCTGCCGGTTTTATCGGCGCCCATGATACCGTATTTAGAGACATTCTCAGGGCTGACAGGATTGCACGCTATAGTTATCTCGGCCTTTTTGGCTATATGGAAATCGAACATCTTCCTTAAATCAAATTTATAGAGCTGGTCCCCTGATAGTATGAGGACATATTTTAACCGGGGATCATTAAAATGTCTCAGGCATCTCCTCACGGCATCGGCGGTCCCCTGGAACCAGTCGGTATTATTCATCGACTGCTCTGCGGCCATTACCTCTATGAACCCTCTACTGAAATAGTCGAGCTTATAAGTTCTTGTTATATGCTTATTAAGGGACTCTGAATTAAACTGGGTAAGTATATATATCTTGTCGAACCCGGAATTGAGACAGTTACTGACAGGTATATCTATAAGTCTATATTTTCCCACTAATGGGACGGCGGGTTTTGACCTGTGCTTAGTCAGGGGGGATAATCGCGTGCCCCTGCCTCCGCCCAATACTACACATAAAAGCTCTTTCATATAATATACCCCTTATATAACATAATCATCTTTATTAGTAACGAAGTAGACCTCTTCTCTGAATAGATCGAGAATTGCCTCCCTGTCTAACCTGCGCAGGGTATTTAATACATCGGAGATTGCTGCACCCTTACTATACATATACCCTTTATCTATAATTGTCAATCTCTTTTTGTTTGCTTCTGTCGCATACTTCTCGTAATCCCTCCTGCTTATCAAGAGAAACGCGTCTTGTTTTGTACCAAATAGGGTATTATTCAAGGCTATTCTATTCTCTTTATCGCACTCCTCCTGCATCTCAGGAGGCCACTTATAATAGAAGCGCTCTACGGCGTGGCCTGTATAGACCTCCGCTTCCTGCGCAACTATGCGGTGCGAACCTATGCCGACAAGGTCCTCTTCTTCTATATTGTATGACTTACCGGCAAATATGGTAGCTATCCCACCTATCTCTTTTGCCATGACCAATTTTGCCGCTTCAAATATAAAGAAAAATAAGAGAAATGAGATGAGTATGGAGAGTGCTATCTTGCGCCTTTTGGATGAATATAGGCCATAGAGATAGCTGCCGACCATAATGGAAAACGGCAGGCTCAAGAGCAGCATATAATGCCTGTGCTTCTCACCCAGGAATGTAAAAAATATTAGTGTTGCAAAGAACCATACGAAGGATAGGATCGCGCCCCGGCTGTATCTACCCTTTTGCGATATGGTATCTGACGTCTCTTTTACAGCATGTATAACAAGAAGTGAGTGAGGGAGGAAGAATATGAATATAACCGGTAAAAAATAGAAGATCGACTTGAAAAATTTTAAGACCATCTTAAGGAATGAACCCGAACCTAAATCAAAATTGCCTATCCTCTGTATCGTCTCCCTCAAAAAAACATGGTCTATGTATACCTTGCCGTGAATATTTATCATAATCAGAAACCACGGCAGGCTTATAAGCAGTACTACCAAGAGCCCTCTTAAGAGCCCCATACCCTCAAAGATTTTCTTCTCGCCGATACTGTACTTGTATCCCGCTATTATAAAGAGCGGCAATATCATGCCTACGGGCCCTTTTACAAGCACTGCCAATCCCATAAGGATATACGCCGGTAAGAAGCTCCCTTTAAGCATAAGGTAGATAGTTGCGCACAAAAGCAGCAATGAGAAACTCTCCGGGAGGACGAGACGCGCGTATCTGAATGTCGCTATTGTGCTTATCATGATGAGTGCCGCCAGCAGGCCCGTATCTCTGTTAAAGAACCTGAGGCCGAATAGGTATGCTAAAACGACTACCAGAGACATGGATATGGCCGATGGCAGCCTTGCCACGCCCCAATTCATGCCGAATGTCTTATAGAATGATGATACTATCCAGTAATAGAGCGGCGGCTTTTCAAATCTCGGTTTCTTGAAGTAATAAGGCGTTACCCAATCGCCGCTGGCCATCATCTGGCGCGAACTCTGGACGTAGAAATTTTCATCTCCCTTAAATTCCAGGCCTATATCGCTGGATTGGAATGTGAATACAGCGAGGCTTATGGCAAACAGGATAATGGGTATGACAAATCTCTTCATAATTACACCTATTTTAACACACATACATACGCCAATCAAGCTTTTCACATACCTCACGTATCTTGTACCGGGTGCAAATTTGTTCGGCAAAGTGTCCCCGGATTGAGCTCCAAGCTGTCCCCGGGGACAGCTTGCAAGTCAAAATGAGGGACAGGTTGGAAGCTAAAATCGCACCCGGTACAAAAAGCTTATAGTGTTATGAGCGAAGGCTCTATGATGGCTTGAGCGTATGAGGTTGTTCGAGAGGGGCCTTTTTTAGGCGGAGCGGGCA